>CALLDA010000246.1 GCA_937998635.1 uncultured Pseudomonadales bacterium | reverse complement strand
GTATCGGTTTTTACGAACATGCGGAAACACCGGGTCTTGGCGGGGAGGTTGATAATCCCCTGTGGAAAGCCAAGTGGATTGGCAAGCGTGTGTACAGCGATGATAGTGGCGTTGCCCTTGGTGTCATCAAGGGCGAAGTGGATACCAGTCGACCTGCGGGTGTTTATCAGATTGATGGGCTGTCTGGTGCGACCTTGACCAGTAAGGGCGTCCATAACCTGATCCAGTTCTGGCTGGGTGAAAACGGCTACGCGGCGTTTCTTACTAACCTGAAAAATGGCGAAGCCTAGTAAAGGGAGCAATTGATATGACTGAATCGACCAAAGACATATTATTCAAACCGGTTTTAGAAAATAACCCGATTGCCTTGCAGATACTCGGCATATGTTCGGCCCTGGCGGTCACCTCACAAATGTCCGTGGCCTTTGTCATGTGCATCGCTCTAACGGTGGTGACGGCATTTTCTAATTTATTTGTATCATTGGTTAGAAACCAGATTCCCAGCAGTATCCGTATCATTGTGCAGATGACCATTATCGCCTCACTGGTGATCGTGGTTGATCAGGTTTTAAAAGCTGTCGCTTATGACATCAGCAAGCAATTGTCTGTTTTTGTCGGTTTGATCATTACCAACTGTATCGTCATGGGAAGGGCGGAAGCTTACGCCATGAAGAACCCGCCTGTGGCGAGCTTTCTCGATGGCATCGGTAATGGCCTCGGTTATAGCGCCATTTTGATGTCGCTTGCCGTGGTACGCGAATTGTTTGGTTCTGGCAAACTATTTGGCTTTGAAGTGCTTCCGGTGGCTAGCACGGGGGGCTGGTATATCCCCAACGGCTTGCTACTGTTGCCACCCAGCGCCTTCTTTCTTATCGGTGCCTTTATTTGGGTTCTGCGGACATTTAAGAAAGATCAGGTTGAAGAAGAAGAATTTAAAATGGCGCCAAATACTCAAGCAGTGGAGGTGGGCTAATGGAACATTATCTGAGTCTCCTGGTACGCAGTATTTTCATTGAGAATATGGCGCTGAGTTTCTTTTTGGGTATGTGCACCTTCCTGGCGATTTCCAAGAAAGTTTCTGCCGCTATTGGTCTGGGTATCGCGGTGGTTGTCGTGTTGACCATTACCGTGCCGGTTAATAATCTCCTGTATAGCTATCTACTGGCGGAGGGGGCTCTGGCCTGGACCGGTATTGAAGCGCTGAGTAGCGTCGATCTCAGCTTTCTTGGCCTGTTGAGTTATATCGGGGTGATCGCTGCTATCGTCCAGATTATGGAAATGGTGCTGGATAAGTACGTGCCCGCTCTCTATAACACGCTGGGTGTGTTCCTGCCGCTGATTACGGTGAACTGCGCGATTCTGGGAGCCGCGTTGTTTATGGTTGAGCGTAGTTATAATTTTGGCGAAAGCGTGGTTTATGGTTTTGGGGCCGGTTTGGGCTGGGCTATCGCTATCGCGGCATTAGCGGGCATTCGTGAGAAGCTCAAATACAGTGACATGCCTGAGGGCTTACGGGGTCTAGGCGGAGCATTTATGATCGTCGGACTTATGTCTCTTGGCTTTATGTCCTTTGGTGGTATTGATCTGTAACTGCCCTGTTAAATCGATTTAAAAAGATTAAGGCGATCTAAAAAAGCGACCTGTTTAAGGCAAGAAGAAATCATATGAGTATTGAAAATATAACCATTATCCTCGGCGTGGCGATGTTTACCGGTGTCGTTTTAGCGCTAGTTGCTTTCATTATGGCGGCTCGTTCACGTCTGGTGAGTAGTGGTGAAGTCAGTATTGAGATCAATGGCGAAAACACCATTGATGTGGCGGCAGGTGATAAATTACTACAAACTCTGTCTGGCAAGGATATTTTCCTGGCCTCCGCCTGCGGCGGCGGCGGTACCTGCGCACAGTGTAAGTGTATTGTCAGTGACGGCGGTGGTTCGATATTGCCTACCGAAGAATCCCATTTTACTCCTCGGGAAGTAAAAGAAGGCTGGCGTTTATCTTGCCAGGTACCGGTTAAACAAAATATGAAGATCGTGGTGCCGGAAGAAGTATTCGGCGTCAAGCAGTGGGAGTGTACCGTCGAGGCCAATCCTAACGTGGCGACCTTTATTAAAGAATTAACACTGCGCTTACCCGAAGGTGAAAACGTCGATTTTCGTGCCGGCGGCTATGTCCAGCTTGAAGCCCCTGCCTACCATGTCAAATTTAGCGATTTTGATGTTGAAGAAGAGTATCGTGGTGACTGGGATCACTTCGGGTTTTTTGATCTGGAATCGAAGGTTGATGAGCCGGTTATTCGCGCTTATTCCATGGCCAATTACCCAGAAGAAAAAGGCATCGTTAAATTTAATATTCGTATCGCCACTGCGCCACCGCGTACTGAGGGTTTGCCACCAGGACAAATGTCCTCCTACGTGTTCAACCTTAAGCCCGGCGATAAGATGAAGATTTATGGTCCCTTCGGTGAGTTCTTCGCCAAGGATACCGACAAAGAGATGGTCTTTATCGGTGGTGGTGCGGGTATGGCTCCCATGCGATCACATATTTTTGATCAACTAAAGCGACTCAAAAGCGACCGTAAAATGTCCTTTTGGTATGGCGCACGTAGCTTGCGAGAAATGTTCTACGATGACGAATATGACCAGTTGGCGGCTGAAAATGATAATTTCGAATGGCATGTGGCTTTGTCTGACCCGCAACCAGAAGACAATTGGGAGGGCCTGACGGGCTTTATCCATAATGTCTTGTTCGAGGAATATCTCAAGGAGCACGAAGCCCCCGAAGATTGTGAGTACTATATGTGTGGACCACCCATGATGAACGCGGCGGTCATCCAGTTGTTACACGGTCTGGGTGTTGAAGACGATCATATCTTCCTTGATGACTTTGGTGGTTGATGTTGAAGGTTTATGTTGGGAATGCATTATGATACGTAGTAGCGGTGGCGAGAGACGTGCTTAGCTACTGGCACAGACAACAAATAACGAGGTCCCAGGTGGCCTCGTTTTTTGTTGTCTTACTATTGCTGTCGGGCTGTGAGGCGCCGAGTCGGGAAGTGCTCATGCAGGGTCAAACCATGGGCACCACTTACAGTGTTAAATATGTCGATAATGGTAAGGTCGAGGAATCTCTACTGGTAAAAAAAATCGCGCAACTGCTCGAATACCTCGATAGCTCAATGAGTACCTATCAGGCAGGGTCCGAACTTAACGCGCTTAATAATGCTGCTGTTGGCGAAGCCATCGTCGTCAGTGGTGAGTTGTGGCAGATACTTCTTATCGCCGAGAGGCTGTTTCAAACCACCGGCGGCGCTTTTGATCCTACGGTTGGCCCACTGGTAGACCTATGGGGCTTCGGTCCCCTTGATACCCATGACGTCATTCCCTCGCAACTTGAAATCAGTGCGCTGCGTTCTAATGTCGGCTTCCAGCACCTGAAATTTCTGCCATCCCGGCAGAGTGTTGAAAAGATGGCCGCCATTCGTATTGATCTGTCGGCGATTGCAAAAGGTTTTGCTGCTGAGCGCGTTGCGGAATTACTGCTAGAGCTAGAGGTAGCCAACTTTCTGGTCGAGGTGGGTGGTGAATTACGCGGCGCTGGCCTCAATCAGGGTGGCGATCCCTGGCGTGTGGCAGTTGAAGTTCCGGCACTGGCAAGGGGTGGTATTCAGCGAGTAATCCCCGTTATGGACAGAGGTGTGGCAACTTCCGGCGACTATCGCAACTATTTTGAGCGTGATGGTGTCAGATATTCTCATACTATCGATCCACGTACAGGCCGTCCCATTAGGCATAATTTGGCATCGGTGACTGTGATAAGGAAAGATGCCAGCGAGGCCGATGCCCTGGCAACGGCCTACATGGTACTAGGGGCCGATGAAGCGCTAGCAATGGCAAACCGTGATAATGTAGCTACCTTATTATTGGTTAAAAATGGGGATGAATTCGCAGAGCTTAGCAGCAATGCCTTTGTAGATTACATCGCTTCACAATAGAGCTGAGTAAGTGAGTTTAGTCGGTTTCGCGCTGTGATTTTGAGTAAGACTAGAGTATGAATTGGGTATGGAGAGAAAATGATAGAACTGATATTTGCTTTTCTGATGATGGGACTGATTATCCTGGCGATGTCGGTCGGCGTTATCGTCACCAGGAAGCCCATCAAAGGCTCCTGTGGCGGTATTGCAGCACTAGGTATGGATACTTCCTGTGATATTTGTGGTGGTGATACCAGTAAGTGTGATGAAGAGAATGCTTCGCAGCTGGAGCAGTCAGATCTTGGCTATGATGCCTCCCGTAACTGAGAAGCCCCCACAATGAGAAGCCTCTCGTAAACAGTAGCAATATTTTAATCAGCAGATAGGTACCTACTCGGGAGGTGTGTATTCGGGAACCGGCACATGTTTGAGTACTGTATGAAGAACTGTGTCGTACTCAAAGAAGACAAAATAATCTGCATATTCCCATGAAGAGATGGGTGGCTCGCCGACCGCTGGCACGATGTTTAGCGGTTCTCCAAACCGGGCCTTTACCTGCGCACTGGGCATGCCATTTTGGGGTCGTTCGACTTGCTGTTTAGATGCTGCCTGACTACCCACCGGCAGTTTGACAACCTCTGCCTGTGCCGACATTAAACTTAAGCATCCTAAACCCATGGTGAGCGTCGCAATAATTAGTTTTTTCATAGTTATTTCCCGAATTGGGTCTCCCTGGCGAATTCGCAGAGTGATTATAGACAGTCGATGGCGCGAATGTACAATCACATTAGCTTTTTTAGCCAAAATACTGATCTTGTTCACGTAATAGCTGTTATTCTCGATGCCAAATTGATTGATTTGGCGATCAATAAGCCGATTTACGTGGATAATTTGTAATCAGGGCAAGATCCCTGGATCAGGGCTTTAGGTAATCCAATGGGTATGAAGGTTTTACTAACTCCATGACTAATCATCTATCATTCTTTATAGCTTGTCGTTATCTATTCAGTAAACGACGTGAGCGATTCGTTTCTTTCGTTTCTTTTTTTTCAATCCTGGCCATGTCTCTTGGGGTGATGACATTAATTACCGTATTGTCAGTAATGAATGGCTTTGACCACGAAATAAAAACCCGCATTTTACAGATCATTCCTCACGCTACGCTTGACAAAAGCGGAGTCGATGAAAGCTCTGTCGATACAGACGATAGTGTCGGAAATTGGCAGCTGTTGGCAGGAAAGGTATCCGAGCTGACAAATGTAAGTGCTGTCGTGCCCTACGTTGAGGGGCAGGGAATGTTGACTTTCCGTAGTCATATGCAAGGCGTTGGAATAAACGGGATTTTGCCCGCTGAGGATGCCATCAAAAACTCACTCGGGCCGCACTTGATACGCGGCCAGCTCAATGAGCTCCAGGCCGGTCAATACAACATGCTTGTCGGGCGACAATTGGCGAGAGCGCTCGACGTCGGTATTGGTGATGAAGTCTTGCTAACCTTGCCAGATATCGTGGTGACACCGGCAGGAATTTATCCGCGAGTAAAAAAACTGCGTGTTAGTGGAATTTTTGAAACCGGTGCCCAGGTCGATAGCAGCATTATTTTTATTCACTTGAATGATGCCCGCAAACTGTTGCGCCTGGGAGACGATGTTTCGGGTTTGCGCCTGTTTTTTAACGACCCTTTTAGTCTCGAAAGTCTGATTGTGATCAGGGAATCAATACCCGACAGCTATCAAATGACTACCTGGCAGGAGTCTATGCGTGAGCTATTTGCGGCCATAAAAATGGAAAAAGCGGTGGTTGGTTTGCTGCTATCGGCGATTATTGGTGTCGCTGCTTTTAATATTATTGCCAGCCTGGTGTTGATGGTGAACGAAAAACGTACCGACATTGCCGTGTTGAGAACGCTGGGTAGCAGCGCTGAGGACATCTCGCGTATCTTCCGAATCCAGGGGGGCTTAACCGGCTTTGTTGGTGTGATACTGGGGTTGCTCGCCGGTTGTGCTTTGGCGCTTTATGTCGGTGAAGTGTTGATATTTCTGGAACAGAATTTGGGTTTTGCGCTCTTTGATCCCGAGCTGTATTTTATTACTCAATTACCCTCCCAGTTACATTGGCAGGATGTCGCTTTGGTGGCGGCACTGGCTTTGCTGTTGAGCCTGATTGCAACCTGGTATCCGGCGCGTCGAGCGGGTCGTATACCACCGGCCGATGCTTTGAGATACAAATAACATGCGTTCCGATCAGGACGTTCTTATGGACATATTATGGGTATAGCTAGCCCCGTAAAAGATCAGCCGGTTATTGAATGTCGGGACTTGTGTAAATCCTATAGCGAAGGTGCTGAACGTCACCTGGATGTTCTAAAAGGTATCAACTTGAGCGTCTCACCAGGCGAAAAGATTGCTGTGATCGGGGTCTCAGGCTCCGGTAAGTCAACCCTGCTTAATATGCTCGGCGGTTTAGACAAAGCAAGCTCTGGTCAGGTGATTGTCAGTGGTCGATGTTTTAGTGATCTGTCCGAATCTGAAACCGGCAGATGGCGCAATACCCACCTGGGGTTTGTTTATCAATTCCATCATTTGCTGGGGGAGTTTACAGCCCAGGAAAACGTCGCCATGCCGCTCTTGATTGGCGGCACGAGCCGACGAGTTGCCAATAAACGTAGTCAGGAAATGCTCGCTGAAGTCGGTCTTGGTGAACGCCTCGATCACAAGCCCGCAGCATTATCAGGTGGTGAGAGGCAGCGGGTTGCTATTGCAAGGGCGTTGGTGACTCAGCCCTCTTGCGTATTGATGGATGAGCCGACCGGTAACCTCGATCCTGATACCGCCGACAAGGTATTAGCCTTGTTGCTCAGGCTCAATACAGAATTGGCTATCAGTATTATCGTCGTCACCCATGATCGGGATATTGCCCGACAGATGGATCGAGTGTTGGCTCTCGACCACGGCTTGCTCACCGAGATTTCTGCTTGAATAGCCATTTCCCTCTGCTTGTTGGCCTGCGCTTTTTTACCTCTGGATCACGCAATCGACTAGCCTCATTTATCTCAGCCTTAGCTATTAGTGGCCTTGTGCTGGGTATTGCCATGCTGATTATTGTGCTTTCAGTGATGAACGGCTTTGACCGGGAGATGCGCACGCAAATCCTGGGAGTGATTCCCCATATACAATTATTCGGGCCTGCAGATGGAGGTCATCGGGGCTTTCAGCAGTGGCAGCAGGTGTCAGAACATCTGCTTGAGCATCCCTCTGTCATAGCTGTTTCACCGTTTACGCAGGTGGAAGGGATTATTAACTTTCACGGTCAAACCGAAGCCATCCAGTTGCGTGGTGTTCGTTTGTCCAGGAAAGATTCTGCAGGTGGTTCGGCTTTCGATTCGATTCTCGATCCACCTCTTGATACGACTCTCGATCCGATAGCCGCCTCCCTCATTAATATCGATTCTATAGCCGATGGCGAAATTATCCTGTCCCGTTTTCTGGCAGATAAGCTGACTATAGAGCCTGGCCAGAAGCTCGCCTTTATCGCTCCTCAGGCAGGTATTCCAAACCAGTCGTCAAGGAGAAGTCAATTACCGACCATTCGTGTGTTCAAGGTAGCGGGATTATTTGCCACCCATACCGCCATCGATGCCCATCTTGGTGTGGTCAATCTAACAGCCGCTGCGGCTATGGCGGGTCTGGTAGCTGAATCTGCATCTGCTTCAGGGCAGGAGTCTGTACCGGCTGTTCAGGGACTCCGTGTTAGCGTCGATGATGTTTTCACCGCTCGGGCGGTGGCCTTCGAATTACTTGATCAACTGCCACCCGGATACAGCTTTGTCGACTGGCTGCAAAGTCACGGTAATTTGTATCAGGCGATTCAAATGTCGCGGAAGCTGGTCGGTCTGCTGGTGTTTTTAATTATCGGTATTGCTGCTTTTAATGTGGTCGCAATGCTGGTGATGACAGTGATTAACAAGCGGCCGGATATCGCCATATTAAAAACCCAGGGTGCCAGTGCTGGCAGCATTTTGGCCATCTTTCTGGTTCAGGGCGCGATGATTGGCTTGTTGGGTGGGGCGTTGGGTGCGGGTTTGGGTTGTCTGGGTGC
>CALLDA010000245.1 GCA_937998635.1 uncultured Pseudomonadales bacterium | reverse complement strand
TGCCTCGAGGGAAGTGGCAGCGATTTGCTCAAATGGTGAAGCAGACGTTCTGGCAGTATCGGTAGACGTAGCGGATTTCGATGCATTAGAAAAGCTTAAAGACAAAGTGATAACAAGGTTCGGGCAGGTCAACCTGTTGATGAACAATGCCGGTACCTCCTTGCGAGCGGGAACATGGGCGGATTATAAACACTGGCAGACCATGCTAAACGTCAACTTATGGGGCGCTATCAACGGTGTGCAGGCATTTACGGAGGCTATGGTCGCCCAGCAATCGCCCGCCTGTATTATCAATACGGGCTCCAAACAGGGTCTAACCTGTCCGCCGGGTAATACGGCATACAATATTTCCAAGGCGGGAATAAAGGCGCTTACCGAGGGTTTGCAACACGATCTGCGCAATACCGAAGGCTGTCAGGTGAGTGCGCATTTGCTGGTGCCAGGTTTTACCTACACCGGCATGGTGAAGGCGCATCTCCCTGAAAGACCACCTTCGGCCTGGCTGCCCCAGCAGGTGGTAGACTATATGCTCGAAAAATTGGCTGATGATGAGTTTTATATTATCTGTCCGGATAACGATGTCAGTGAGGAGATCGATGCAAAACGCATTCTCTGGGGCGCTGGTGATCTTGCCCATCGGCGACCCGCCTTGTCACGCTGGCATCCTGATTATCAACAGGCTTTTGCTGATTATATGGAAGAATAATTTCAGCTTATAAAAGCTGATCCACGAGTTGTTCTTAGCTGGACTAAGAGCCTTTATAGGGCCGCTCGGCTAAAACGTTAAATTCCACCACAAAAAGTTATTTGATATCAGGGCCAAAGGGTGTTTATATTTTTGGCTGACTTTTTAACGGACTTAGCCAGCATTGAAGTAAGCAGTGCATGGCATATTATCTGCCAGATAAAGATACGCGGTCACTCGGATTAGCCTGGATAAGTACTATGTTTCAATGGCTTGGACGATATACAGAATTATAAATCTCAATATACAGGAGGCACGCAATGCCAACACAAAAGTTTCCACCCATGAGCAAGAATTTCCCAAGTTTCGACTGTGACGCCCACGTCGCCGAGCCCGCACGCATCTGGGAGCTAGCCAAAGAAAATCTGAGTAAAGATGAACTTGATTCGCTGAAGCAGGCTATGTGGCTTGACTCAGAGACTAATCAACTATCTGTTAACGGCGTTGTCGGTGCCGGGATCAGGTCAAATGAAGGGGCGGGTGCTGCAGGCGCGATGAACCTTATTTCTGTGGCCGGACCGGGTATGAAGCACCCCATTCAGCGGGCTCTTAATGTGCGTAATTTGCGCAAAGAGACAGCGCTGAGCAAAGAGCAGTCCGCTTATGTCGATCATATGGGCGCTTATGAGCCGAAAGCCCGGATCAAGGATATGGACACCCAGGGTATTGATCAGGTGATGATTATTCCATCGGACATCGACACCTATCCGTGGATACAGGATGGCCGGGGTGCTGCGGCCCTGTGCAAGGCCTATAACGATTGGGCCTGGGATTATTGCCAGGAAGATCCAGAGCGGATATTTTTTGCCGCGTTGCTGCCTTTACAGGATACTAGACTGGCCGTGAAAGAACTCTATCGAGTGGCTGATATGGGCTGTCGGGTCGGTTTAGTGAGGCCCATTGATGCCATGGGTAATTTTCCTTTACAGCCTAAGTATGAACCGCTATGGCGAGCGATGCAGGAAACCGGCGTTGTTTACGGCATGCATCCCTTCCCAGCCCTGGGTTCGCTCAAGCCACCCGGCTATACAGAGCAACACTCAGCTTCGGAATTAATTAACAAGACGGTGGTGTCTGCGGGGATTCCCCACGGCTTCCTGACCAATGTGCAAAACTTTCAGTCTGAGGCCTCCCTCTGGGTGGTGTCGGCTTTGTTCTCCGGCCTGTTTGAGCGTTTCCCCAAACTGAATGCGGCGGTGTTTGAGGCCTCGTCCACCTGGTTGAGCTTTGTGCTGGACGAGTGTGATAAATATTACAAGCTGTACAGAAATGAGCGCACCATGCGGCCGCTCAAGCAATTACCCAGCGAGACTTTCTTCGAGCATTGCGTGACGGGTTTTGAAGGCGATGAAGCGCCTCCCTCGCGGATGCCCGATTATTACGAGGATATTCTGGTCTGGTCCTCTGATGTTTATCACCACGATGGTGATGATGTCTGGCGCGCTATGGAAACCATGGAGGGCGCGAATTTATCTGAGGAGCGCCAGGCCAAATTTTTGGGTGGTAATGCCCGTCGTGCTTACAATATTCCCGCGCCGAAAACGTTTATTCGGGATCGCCAAACCGAGATTGAACGCCCTGACTGGTGGCCGACTCAGGAGGAAATCGACTACGCCATGACCCCTGAAGCCGGTATTTCACCCTATGCAAAGGCGCTGAACGAAAGCAAAGCTAGCGCTTCAAAATCACGTGCTTCTTCGGCTCCCCAAAGGGCTGCGAAGATGGTTGCCGGAGGTGCAGAATAATGTCCTCAAGCAATGGTCATTCGAAGTCATTTTCCGTCCTCGATAGCGATTCACATATCGTAGAAACCCAGGATATCTGGACAAAGTATCTCGATCCTGAATATCGCACGCTGGGTAAATTTGCCCTGTGGCGGGAAGAAGGTAAGAGCAA
>CALLDA010000244.1 GCA_937998635.1 uncultured Pseudomonadales bacterium | reverse complement strand
GACTTGATTCGGCAACCGTATTAGCCATGGCTAGCGAACAGGGCTTTGCCTGCCACTGTCTGGCATTTGACTATGGTCAACGCCATCGCAGCGAGCTGGATGCCAGTCAGCGCATCAGCGGTGAGCTTAAGGCCAGCGCCCACAAGCTGGTCAAGCTGGACTTGCAGGCCATTGGCGGTTCTGCGCTCACGGACGACAGCATAGCGGTGCCAGAAGGGGATGGCGTGGGTGAGCAATCCCCCGAACACCCATCAAGTAATATCCCTGTGACCTATGTACCAGCCCGCAACACTGTATTTTTATCGATTGCCCTGGGCTGGGCTGAAGTCCTCGGAGCCACAGATATCTTCATTGGCGTGAATGCCGTGGATTACTCTGGATACCCCGATTGTCGGCCCGAATATATTGCCGCATTTGAAAATATGGCCAACCTCGCCACTCGCGCCAGTGTCGAAGGTCAGCCCTTTCATATCCACACACCGCTCATCTCCATGACTAAGGCTGAGATTATCAAGCAGGGTTTGGATCTCGGTGTGGACTATAGTTTGACGGTGTCCTGTTACCAGGCTAGCCCAGGCGGATTAGCCTGCGGATGCTGTGACAGTTGCCAGATTCGTCAGCAGGGTTTTGCAGAAGCTGGGATTCCCGACCCGACGCGCTACAAATGGCCATATTGAGCTTGACCTTTAAGCCTTGATAAGTATGATATGCGCCTCTTCGCCGGGCCGTTAGCTCAGTTGGTAGAGCAGTTGGCTTTTAACCAATTGGTCGCTGGTTCGAATCCAGCACGGCCCACCAAATTCCCGCCTACAAATACCACATAACGTTTTTGCAGACGAGCTGGGATTCCTGACCTGTCAGTCTGTCAAAAGTTATTTTGTCAGTTCAGCGCGGGTAAATCCGATTCCGGAGGCAACTGTTGATTAGTCGATCTATCGTGCTTGTTATTGGTCTGTTGGCAGCCTTGCCAGCTTTGGCTGCTTCTGAAGCGGGTACCACTCTCAATTTAACCAGCCATTGGGTGGGTTATGCCGCTCTCGCGATCTTCGGCCTTGCCTATGCGCTGGTGATAGGTGAAGAATACATTCATCTGCGCAAATCCAAACCGGTACTTCTGGCGGCAGGTTTGATCTGGATTTTAATCGCCCTGGTCTATAACTCTCGTGGATTACCCCACGAAGTTGAATCGGGGATACGACACAATTTCCTGGAATATACGGAGCTGTTCTTTTTCTTGCTGGTAGCCATGACGTACATCAACGCCATGGTTGAGCGAGGGGTATTTGAAGAATTACGAAACTGGTTGATCAATAAAGGCTTTAGTTATCGGAGCCTGTTTTGGCTCACGGGCGTGCTGGCCTTTTTTATATCTCCGATCGCGGATAATTTGACCACCGCTTTAATTATGTGTGCGGTAGTGCTGGCGGTAGGCGAAGGTCAGCCCCGCTTTGTCGCCATTGGCTGTATCAATATTGTTGTGGGAGCCAATGCGGGCGGAGCGTTTAGTCCCTTTGGGGACATAACCACCCTGATGGTTTGGCAAAAAGGCGTTGTCGAATTCTGGGAGTTTTTTGCCCTGTTCATTCCTTCGGTGGTGAATTACGCTGTGCCAGCCCTGATTATGCAATTCGCTATACCGTCCGGTAAACCTCAATCAGTTGAGGTAGAAGAGAGTGCGCTTAAACCCGGTGGGCTGGTTATCGTGGGCTTGTTTTTGGCAACTATTACGACTGCTGTTTGTTTCCATAATTTTCTCCATATCCCCCCGGTGTTTGGCATGATGACCGGCCTGGCCTACCTGAAGTTTTATGGTTTTTATCTGCGCCGAAAATCTCAGGCCTGGTCCTTCGATAGTCAAATCCCCTCAGGCTCAGATGGCGACCCTTACCATTTTGATATTTTTGAAAAAATTGCCGACGCAGAGTGGGATACCCTGTTTTTCTTCTACGGGGTAATACTCGCTGTCGGTGGGCTTGGTTTTATCGGCTATCTGGGTATGGTGTCTGAATTCAGCTACGGAGAACTCGGGCCAACCACCGCTAATATCCTGGTCGGCGTCCTGTCGGCCATTGTCGATAATATTCCGGTGATGTTCGCTGTGTTGACGATGAATCCGGAGATGTCCCATAGTCAATGGTTGTTAGTGACGCTTACTGCTGGTGTCGGTGGCAGCTTGTTGTCAATCGGTTCGGCGGCGGGCGTTGCTCTAATGGGACAGGCGCGGGGCCAATATACCTTCTTTAGTCATTTGAAATGGACGCCAGTCATTGCCCTTGGTTACGGTGCTAGTATCTGGGTTCACTTACTGATCAATGGGTGAAGTTGGTTTAGAACTCCAGTTGGAAATTTAGAGATGCCTCGTCAGGGGCATCCGTTGCTCAATTCCCGATAAGTCTGGACACAGCTTTTTCTGTCGAAAGATAGATCCGTTCGGCACTCAGCCTGGTGCAAAGCTCACTACCTTCAAGGCGGTCCATCACCGGACCTTTCACTTCTGCCAGGTGTAACTGTATGCCCGACGTGCGTAATTCTTCTTCTATGTTTTCAAGCATCTCCAGACCACTGGTATCCACATAGGCGACGCCAGAAAATATCAGCACCACATCGCTCAACTCGTTACGCTCCAGAATTAAATGGTGTAGCTCGGTTTCTACCTGGGGAATGTTGGCGAAATAAATGTTTTCATCAATACGCACCAGCAGCAGGCTCGGCCAGGTCTCGACCTTATGACGATAGATGTTGCGGTAGTGCTCGGAGTCAGGAACCCGTCCGACCACAGCAATGTGAGGCCGACTGGTGCGGTAGAGGAACAATATCAGGGCCAGGCTAACGCCGAGCATTAAGGCGTGCTCAATACCAAAGGCGAGCACGCCAAATAAGGTCGCGGCCTGAGCAATGCCGTCACCTCGGTCATAGTGCCAGGTGTGTTTGAGAGACTGGAAATCAATCAGCTGCCAAACCGCGACAATAATAATGGCAGGCAATACCGATTTCGGCAGGTTACCCAGTAAACCGGTAAAGAAAAATGCCGCCAGCCCGACCAATAAAGCTGTGACTATGCCTGCTAACTGAGTGCGTGCTCCGGCATCGAAATTGACCATGGAGCGGGAAAAACCTCCGGCTACTGGCATGGCACCGGCGCAGGAAGCCACGATGTTAGTCAGGCCCAGCGCCCTGAATTCCTGGTCGGGGTCAATTTTCTCTCGCCGCCGGAAGGCCAGCACTTTAGCCACCGAAATACTCTCCACATAGCCAATCACCGCAATCATCACTGCCGAGGGCAGGAGCGCTAGCCAGCCGGACTCGTGCAAAAATCCTAAACTTAAACCGGGTAAGCCTTGAGGAACCGTGCCGACCACGGCGATGTTAAAGCTGTCTTTGGCACCGAGAGCAGTGGCGACAATAATCGCGCCGATAACCACCAGCAACGGGGCTGTGCGCCCAAGCACGGTGGCGGTTTCCTTTTTTATACCGCGTCCGGAGAGAAACTTAACCAGGGGTTCTCGGGCCAGGGCCAGCAATATGATAGCGACAATGCCAAACATTGCCGTGGCAGGGTTGAGATTGTTTATCTCAGTGATCAAGGTTTGCAGCAGTTCTGCGAAGCTGGAGCCACGGGGTATTGCAATACCTGTCAGTGAGGCAAGCTGTGTGCCGACGATAAAAATCGCCGCACCCGTGGTAAAACCACTTAACACTGGGTGGCTGATAAAGTTGGTCAACCAGCCCAGGCGCAACAAGCCCATCACCAACATAATCACTCCTGAGAGCGCCGACAAAATTAGCGCACCAGTGAGGTATTTGGCCGGGTCATCACCCGCGTAGGGTGCCAAAGCCGCCGCTACCATCACCGCTGCCACTGCTACCGGGCCGACAGCCAAAGTCCGGCTGGTGCCGGTAAAGGCATAAATAATTGGCGGTATGACACTCGCATACAGCCCTACTTCGGGTGGAAGACCGGCGAGGAGAGCATAAGCCAGGGCTTGAGGCACGAGTAAAATCGCGGTGATGGTGCCCGCGAGAA
>CALLDA010000243.1 GCA_937998635.1 uncultured Pseudomonadales bacterium | reverse complement strand
TCTTGAGGTGCGAATGGGTAAAGGTAAAGGCAATGTCGAGTATTGGGTGGCACTTATTCAGCCCGGCAGAATGCTTTATGAAATGGAAGGTGTGTCTGAAGAGATCGCGCGGGAAGCTTTTAGCCTGGCGGCCGCGAAATTGCCTATCCAGACCACTTTTGTTAAACGATCGGTGATGTGATGAAAGCAACAGAACTGCGTGGCAAATCTGAGGCAGAGCTACAGGAAAGCCTGGTAGGCGAATTGGAAAAGCAATTCAAAATGCGCATGCAGCGCGCCACAGGCCAGATGGAGCAGACTCACGAAATGAAACAGGTACGGCGTAATGTCGCTCGTATTAAGACTGTATTAAACGAAACCGCGGGAAGCTGAAATGACAGACAAAAAAGCACGAACACTGTCAGGTAAGGTGGTTAGCGATAAAATGGATAAGACCGTGACGGTGCTGATATAGCGTCGGGTCAAGCATCCGGTTTATGGCAAGATTATTAATCGATCCAGCAAGATAAAAGCCCACGACGAAGAAAATCAGTGTCGTATAGGTGATGTAGTGACTATCGAGGAAACCCGTCCAATTTCAAAATCCAAATCCTGGAAATTGGTCGACGTGGTAGAGCGTTCAGTAGCCATATAGGGCTGAGCAAGCAGGTTGGTAATTCCCGGTAGAATAGACAGGGTCGGAGAGAGTAAAACAAATGATACAGACGCAGACCTATCTCGACGTAGCAGACAACAGTGGTGCACGTCGCGTAATGTGCATAAAAGTATTGGGTGGTTCCCATCGTCGTTATGCGAGGGTTGGTGACATTATTAAAGTCACTGTTAAGGAAGCTATCCCGCGAGGCAAAGTTAAGAAAGGCCAGGTTATGGACGCAGTCGTGGTGCGCACCAGAAAAGGTGTACGTCGTCCGGACGGTAGCTTGATCAAATTTGATGATAATGCCGCTGTGCTGCTGAATCCGCAACTCGCACCTATCGGCACACGCATTTTTGGACCAGTTACGCGGGAGTTGCGCGGCGAAAGATTTATGCGAATTATATCCCTGGCACCAGAAGTACTCTAATCGCCCGGTAGGCGTAGCAGGAAAAAACATGGCTATGAAAAAAATTATCCGCGACGACGATGTTATCGTTCTGGCGGGCAAAGACAAGGGTAAGCGGGGCAAAGTCTTGAGTGTCCTGGCCGATGGTCGTTTGCTGGTCTCTGGTGTGCAGATCGTCAAGAAGCATCAGAAGCCAAATCCCCAAATGGGTGTTCCCGGCGGAATAGTAGAACGTGAAGCACCCATTGACGCGTCGAACGTGGGGGTGTTTAACCCGGCTGCTAGCAAGGCTGATCGAATTGGCTTCAAGACCCTGGATGACGGCAAAAAAGTTAGAGTGTTTAAATCAACGGGCGAACCTGTAAAGGCTTAGAGGAATAGTAGCGATGGCAAGTCTAAAAGACCTTTACTCAAGCGAACTCGTGCCTCGGCTCAAAGACGAGCTGGGCCTGAAAAACGTTATGGAAGTCCCGCGGGTCACCAAAGTTACCCTGAATATGGGTGTCGGCGAAGCACTGGCAGATAAAAAAGTGCTCGAACATGCATTCGATGACCTCCAGACTATAGCGGGTCAAAAACCCGTGATAACGCTGGCTCGTAAGTCCATTGCTGGCTTTAAAGTTCGGGAAGGGTGGCCGATCGGTTGCAAAGTAACCTTGCGTCAAGATCGGATGTACGAATTTCTCGAAAGACTGATCTCCATCGCTATTCCGCGGATCAGAGATTTCCGTGGTATAAGCGCCAAGTCCTTTGACGGCCGCGGAAATTTTGCCATGGGAGTGACTGAGCAGATCATCTTCCCAGAAATTGATTACGACAAAATTGATAAATTGCGCGGTCTCGATATTACTATTACAACGAGTGCGCGCAACGATGATGAAGGTCGTGCGCTATTGCGTGCTTTTAATTTTCCTCTGCGAGGTTGATGACAGACTATGGCCAAAGTATCGATGATTGAGCGCGAAAAAAAGCGCACCAGGCTGGTTGCAAAATATGCGGTTAAACGCGCGGCTCTAAAAGCTACTATCGCTAATATGGAGTGCAGTGACGACGAGCGCTGGGAAGCGCAGCTGCAATTGCAGAAGTTACCACGCGATGCCAGTCCCTCGCGACAGCGTCGGCGTTGTCGGGTAACCGGTCGACCTCATGGGGTGTATAGAAAATTTGGCTTGTGCCGCAACAAATTACGCGAAGCGGCCATGCGTGGCGATGTCCCTGGCCTTGTTAAGGCCAGCTGGTAGTTCGGTTTAAGGAGTAGATTGCGATGACTATGCAGGATCCGTTAGCAGACATGCTGACCAGAGTTCGTAACGCTTTGGGCCGGTCGAAAGAAACCGTGTCAATGCCATCCGCCAGGCTCAAAATAGCAGTTGCGCAGGTACTGCAGGACGAAGGCTATATTCAGGGCTTCAGTGTTAGCGGTGATGTTAAGCCTGAGTTGACTATCGAGCTGAAATACTTTGAAGGCCAGCCGGTGATTGAACAGCTCGACAGGTTTAGTCGCCCAGGGTTGCGTCGCTACGCAGGTACAGGTGAACTGCCGCAAGTGCGTGGCGGTCTAGGTATCTCTATTGTATCGACTAGCCACGGGGTAATGACTGGCGGCGCAGCGCGTTCCGCCGGTATTGGTGGGGAAGTGCTTTGCACCGTATTTTAACTGGCCGTGTTTTTACACGGTTCGTACTGTCACAGGAATATGTAAATGTCCAGAATAGCTAACAGTCCGGTAGAAATACCCAAGGGCGTAGAAGTTTCCCTGAGCGGAAATGATATCTCCGTCAAGGGTGGGCAAGGCAAGTTGTCGATGATTTGTGACGAAACAGTTGAGGTTAGTCAACAAGATAAGGTTCTGAGTTTTAGCGCCCGGGCTGGAGCAAAGAACGGTGATGCTATGGCTGGCACTACCCGAGCCCTGGTCAATAACATGGTTATTGGTGTCAGCAAAGGCTTTGAAAAGAAATTGCAGCTCATTGGTGTCGGTTATCGTGCTCAGGTGCAAGGCAAAAAAATTAATTTGACCCTGGGGTTTTCTCATCCTGTTGAATATTTGTTGCCCGAAGGTGTTAGCGCAGAGATGCCCAGTCAGACCGAAATCGTACTGAAGTCACCAGACAAGCAACAGCTCGGTCAGGTAGCAGCAGAAATAAGGGCCTTTAGACCCCCAGAGCCATATAAGGGTAAAGGTGTACGTTATGCCGACGAGCATGTGCGTCGTAAAGAAGCCAAGAAAAAGTAGCAGGGTCTAATTTATGAAAGACAAAAAGCAATCCCGCTTACGCAGAGCACGAAAAGCCCGTGGCAAGATCCGCGAGTTGGAAGTCTCTCGTTTATGCGTATTCAGGACTCCTCGACATATATATGCGCAAGTTATTGCGCCGACGCCAGGTGGTGATAACGTTCTCGCCAGCGCTTCGTCACTGGATAGCAGTATCCGTGGCAAAGTAAATACTGGCAATCGTTCCGCCGCCGAAACAGTAGGCGCGCTCCTTGCGGAGCGAGCCAAACAGGCCGGTGTCACCAAGGTAGCATTTGATCGCAGCGGGTTTAAGTATCATGGCCGAGTCAAAGCACTCGCTGATGCGGCTCGTGCAGGCGGGCTCGAACTCTAGGCAGACTGGAACATTAAGGGTAGATCAATGGCAAAGCAAAACTCGCGAGATAACGATCCTAACGAAGGGCTGATGGAGAAACTGGTCCAGGTCAATCGAGTCGCCAAGACAGTAAAAGGTGGCCGGATATTCGGATTTACAGCGCTGACTGTCGTCGGTGATGGTAACGGTCGCGTAGGTTTTGGACGAGGTAAGGCGCGAGAAGTGCCACTGGCGATTCAGAAGGCGATGGAAGCAGCTCGCAGGAATATGATTCAGGTAGACTTGAAAGATAATACCCTGCAGTACGCAATTCGCGCTAACCATGGCGCCTCTAAAGTCTATATGCAGCCTGCGTCCGAAGGTACTGGCATCATCGCCGGCGGCGCAATGCGAGCAGTATTAGAGTTGGCTGGCGTACAGAATGTGCTGGCTAAATGCTACGGCTCGACTAACCCAGTGAACGTAGTACGCGCTACTTTTGCAGGTTTAAAGACGATGCGAGCGCCTGAGCAAATAGCCGCAAAACGTGGCAAAACCGTGGAAGAGGTACTCGGATAGCGAGTACTCTTTAACGAGACGGGAAGTAGGAAATCATGGCTAAAACAGAAAAATTAACAATTACTCAAATACGCAGCGAAATTGGGCGTTTGGGTAAGCATAAAGCCTGTCTGACAGGTTTGGGCCTGCGTCGTATAGGCCACACCGTGACGGTAGAAGATTCCCCGTCGGTGCGAGGTATGATCAATAAAGTTAGTTACATGCTGAAAATCGAGGATAGTTGAGATGCGACTAAATACCCTGAGCCCTGCAGAGGGTAGTCGACCACCGGCCAGGCGTGTCGGTCGAGGCATCGGTAGTGGTTTCGGCAAGACTTGTGGCCGTGGCCATAAAGGTCAGAAGTCTCGATCCGGCGGCAGTGTCAAGCCCGGCTTTGAAGGTGGCCAAATGCCCTTGCAGAAACGCCTCCCGAAATTTGGTTTTAGCTCGCGGATATCACGGGTGTCGGCGCAAATTCGCCTGGCAGAGCTTGACGGCGTCGATGCCGAGGTGATAGACCTGGAAGCTCTGCGTGCAGCGGGCCTGGTCAACAGCACTATACGTCGAGCGAAAGTCTTTTTATCCGGAGAGCTGACTAAGCCAGTCAAAATTCAGGGCCTCGCGATTACCGCCGGTGCCAGAGCGGCTCTTGAAGCGGCCGGTGGCCAGATTGTCGAGCAAGATAAAGTCTAGCAACGGATTGATGTCAGGGCTGAATTAACATGGCAAAACCAGCAAAACAGCCTTCGGGCAGTGAAAAAGGACTGGGCGAGCTTTGGGCTCGCCTTCGCTTTTTGTTGTTGGCCATTGTTATCTATCGCATCGGTACGCATATACCGGTTCCAGGTATAGACCCAGATCGCGTTGCGGCGCTGTTCACGCAAAATCAGGGCACCATTCTCGGCATGTTTAACATGTTCTCTGGTGGCGCTCTGGAGCGCATGAGTATTTTGGCTCTGGGGATCATGCCCTATATTTCAGCGTCTATCATTATGCAGTTATTGACTGCAGTGACGCCGACCCTCGAGCAAATGAAAAAAGAAGGTGATGCAGGCCGTCGAAAGCTCACCCAGATCACCCGTTACGCAACCGTTGGACTAGCGCTTGTGCAGGGTACCGGCATGGCCTACGGGCTCGCTGGGCAGGGTCTGGCATATTACCCAGGGCCAACTTTTTTCCTGGTCGCCATCACCTCACTGGTCACCGGTGCGGTATTCATGATGTGGTTGGGCGAGCAAATTACTGAGAGGGGAATTGGTAATGGTATTTCCATGCTTATATTTGCAGGTATCGTTGCTGGCTTACCCAGGGCTTTGGGACAGGCTTTTGAATCAGCTCGGCAGGGTGACTTAAATATCATCGTGCTGTTGATCATCGCTATTCTGGCGATAGCTGTTATTTATTTTGTGGTATTTATCGAACGTGGACAGCGTCGTATAACTGTCAATTACGCCCAGCGTCAGCAGGGTCGTGGCGCATATAACCAGCAGAGTAGTCATCTGCCATTAAAAGTAAATATGGCCGGTGTCATTCCTGCAATTTTTGCCAGTAGTCTTTTGTTGTTCCCCTCAACACTGGCGGCGATGTTTGGGCAGGGTGCCGGGGCACCAGACTGGCTTCAGGACGTGTCACTGTTCCTCGGGCCCGGCCAGCCTTTGCATATACTTTTATTTGCGGGTTTGATTATCTTTTTCTGTTTTTTCTATACGGCGCTTACCTTTAATCCTAAAGAAGTCGCCGACAACCTGAAAAAGAGCGGTGCCTACTTACCCGGCATACGTCCAGGGGATCAAACGGCAAAATATATTGACAGTGTCGTAACACGCCTGACCATGGTCGGCGGAATTTATATTGCTGGCGTGTGCTTGCTGCCCCAGTTTTTGAACGTTTATTTTAATGTGCCCTTTTATCTGGGCGGCACATCTTTGTTGATCGCGGTGGTGGTTACCATGGATTTTATGTCCCAGGTTCAGTCTCATTTGATGTCCCATCAATATGATTCGGTATTAAAAAAGGCCAACATGAAAGGCTACGGTAGCGGCGGTCGCTAAGCGTCCTGAGGTGGAAATATGAAAGTTAGAGCATCGGTAAAAAAACTTTGTCGAAACTGTAAGATCGTAAAGCGTAAAGGCGTCCTACGTGTAATCTGCAGTGCTGAGCCACGGCATAAACAGCGCCAGGGTTAAGCGGCGAAAGGTACTAAATAGGTTGATTTAGGTGGTGTTAGGCGCTATCCTGTTGCGCCTTTTTGGGCAGCTGCCAGCCGGATAAACAGCATGGTGGGTAGCGTTAAACACCAAAACATATACATTATCGGATACTTGGAGTAAATCGGATGGCCCGTATTGCCGGCGTCAATATCCCTGATCATAAACACGCGGTGATCTCGCTGACCTACGTTTATGGGCTAGGCCGTACAACCGCTCAAAAATTGTGTGCTGAAGCTGGCATTGAAGAATCTGTCAAAGTCTCAGAGTTGACAGAAGCCCAGTTGGACGTTTTACGTAACGCGGTTTCCCAGCACGTGGTCGAAGGTGATTTGCGTCGCGAAATTAGTATGAATATTAAGCGATTGATGGATCTGGGTTGTTATCGAGGTATTCGCCATCGTCGCAGCTTGCCCTTACGAGGTCAGCGAACTAAAACTAACGCGCGTACCCGAAAAGGCCCCCGTAAGCCTATTAAACGCTAGTAACAGGTTTGAATCGAGCTAGCTGCATACTGAATAAGTGTTTTCTGGAATTGGACTGATATGGCAAAGACTCCTGTAAAAGCAACGCGAAAAAAGATTTCCCGTACGGTAGTGGACGGTATTGCGCATATCCACGCGTCTTTTAACAATACCATTATTACCATCACTGACCGTCAGGGCAACGCACTGAGTTGGGCGACGTCAGGGGGCTCGGGTTTTAGAGGCTCTCGTAAGAGTACGCCCTTCGCAGCCCAGGTTGCTTCCGAGCGTGCGGCCACTGCAGCGCAGGAATACGGATTACAAAATGTAGACGTTGAAGTTAAAGGCCCGGGCCCTGGACGCGAGTCTGCAGTCCGAGCATTAAATAATGCCGGTTTGAAAATCACCAATATTACAGACGTGACGCCGATCCCACACAATGGTTGTCGGCCACCCAAAAAACGTCGCGTTTAAGAGGAATAATACTGATGGCAAGATATCTCGGACCGACCTGTAAGCTGAGTCGACGTGAAGGCACAGACCTGCTCTTAAAAAGCGGTATTCGACCACTCGAATCCAAGTGCCGAGCAGATAGTATTCCAGGACAGCACGGTGCGCGTCGTAGCCGATTATCTGATTACGGTGTGCAATTGCGAGAAAAGCAAAAAGTACGTCGTTTCTATGGTGTCCTTGAGAAGCAATTCCGGAGCTATTACAAAAAAGCTGCAAGTACCCGAGGTAATACCGGGGAAAATCTGTTGAGCCTGTTGGAAAGTCGCTTGGATAACGTGGTGTATCGCATGGGTTTTGGTTCCACGCGAGCCGAAGCCAGGCAGCTAGTTTCTCACAATAGCGTACTGGTAAATGGTCGGCGGGCAAATATCGCCTCGTTCCAGGTGATGGAGAATGACGTAATCAGCATTCGCGAGCGAGCAAAATCGCAACTGCGTATTCAATCTGCATTGCAGCTCGCTGTTCAGCGGGGCGTGGTTGAGTGGGTCGAGGTCGATACCAACAAAATGGAAGGTGTCTTCAAGCGTTTACCAGACCGCAGTGATCTGCCCAGCGAAATTAACGAAAACCTTATCGTCGAACTGTACTCGAAGTAACAGCATACGCACCCAGATCAATCTCAGGATAAATTTGTCTATGCAATATACATCAACCGAGTTACTTACCCCGCGCACGATTGCCGTCACCGAATATGACAGCACCAATGCGAGGGTAGTCTTAGAGCCTCTAGAACGTGGTTTCGGCCATACACTGGGTAACGCACTGCGCCGTATTTTGCTGTCATCCATGGTCGGTAGCGCCATCGTTGAAGTTGAGATCGATGGTGTGCTGCATGAATATAGCGCTATAGAAGGTGTTCAGGAAGATGTTATTGAGATTTTGCTTAATCTCAAAAATGTTGCCATCGTGCTTCACGATAAAGATGAGGCAGAACTTACTCTAAGTAAATCAGGGGTGGGTTCTGTAACAGCTGGTGATATTCAGGCCGACGCTAATGTCGAGATTAAAAACCCCGATCACGTCATCGCCCATATTTCTGGCAATACAAATTTGAATATGCGCCTTCGGGTATCAAAAGGTCGTGGTTATCAGCCTGCCGATGCAAGAGAAAGTGACGAAGAAGAAACCAGAGCTATTGGGCGCCTGCGTCTCGATGCATCTTATAGTCCAGTGCGACGGGTCTCATATTTGGTTGAAAACGCCCGTGTTGAACAGCGTACCGATCTGGATAAACTGGTTTTGGATATCGAGACCAATGGTACTATTGATCCCGAGGAAGTTATTCGCAGAGCGGCGACTATTCTGCAACAGCAATTGGCGGTCTTCGTTGATCTGGAAAGCGAAAGTCAGTCCGAGCCTGAAGAAAGTGAAGAGCAGATAGATCCTATCCTGGTACGACCAGTAGATGATCTTGAATTGACCGTTCGCTCTGCAAACTGTTTGAAAGCTGAAAGCATTTACTACATCGGTGATCTGATTCAGCGTACCGAAGTTGAGTTACTGAAGACCCCCAACCTGGGTAAAAAATCGCTTACCGAAATAAAAGACGTACTGGCGTCCAGGGGACTTTCCCTGGGTATGCGTCTGGAGAACTGGCCACCCGCAAGTCTCCGCCAGGAAAGTGAAATTTCTTAAACGTTTGATTTATTTTTAAGCGTTTAATTTGAAAACTGATCGACGGACTCACTCGTGGGTGGGTAACCGCAGATAGACAGGAATAGAGACTATGCGTCATCGACAAAGTGGCCGCCAGCTAAACAGGAATAGTTCACATCGCAAAGCGATGTTTCGTAATATGACGACCTCCCTGGTTGAGCACGAAGTAATCAGAACAACCCTGCCAAAGGCCAAGGAATTACGTCGCTTCGCGGAGCCCCTGATTACCCTGTCGAAGGTAGACAGCGTCGCTAATCGGCGCCTCGCATTTAGTCGACTGCGGGATAAAGCCGCTGTAGGCAAATTGTTTAGCGACCTTGGACCGCGTTACGAAGAGCGTCCAGGCGGCTATACGCGGATATTAAAATGCGGTTACCGTACTGGCGATAAAGCGCCGATGGCCTATATCGAATTGGTCGGTCGAGTCATGGCTGAGCCCGAAGAAGAGTTTGAAGAAGTTGAAGAATAGACCGTTAGCGGGGTGTAAAGGCACCGTTGAAAACGATTAGAAGATATAAAAAGCCGGGCTCAAGCCCGGTTTTTTATTGGCGATGGAGAACTTGCCGCCAGGCCGGACAGAAGTTTATCGGCTGGCAGACAGAGCTACTCTTAGCCAATGTGGGCTTTTTTATTTGTCACACTGGCAATGGCGGTACGTTCTGTCATTCAGATTGAAGACGCGTAAGCGCTTGCCCCATACACAACCGGTATCCAGCGGAAAAAGGTGATCACCGCAGTCGCGCCCATCCAGTGCCGCCCAGTGACCAAAGATAATGTTTTCACCAGCGGTTAAGCGTTCTGGGTGTGTGTACCAGGGAAGGTAACCGGCCGGAGCATTTTCCGGGCCGCGCTTACATTCGAGTTCCAGCTTACCCTCTGGGTCGCAAAATCGCATGCGGGTAAAATAATTGGTAATGGCCCTCCAGCGTTCAGTATCGGTCAGCCCATCACGCCACTGAGCGGGGTTGTTGCCATACATTTGGCGAAAAAACGCATCTGCTTTATCGCTGTGTAAGACGTCTTCGACTTCTCTGGCTCTTTGTTTTGCGGTGTCCAGTGACCATTGGGGCGGTAGCCCGGCATGGGTCATTACATAGCCCTGATCGTGGATGAGAAGCGGTTGGGCCTGGAGCCAATCTAGCAGTTGATCGGCATCCGGTGCTCGATAGATATCATCGAGAGTATCTTTTGGGGAGGGCAAGCGATGACCTCTGGCTGTTGCGAGCAGGTGCAAGTCATGATTGCCCAGTACCATCCTGAAGGCAGTTCCCAGGCTTTTTAAAAACCGCAAGGTATCGAGGGAGGCGGGACCCCGATTGACAATATCTCCGGCGGCCCAAAGTTCATCTTCGTCGGGTGAAAATGATATTTTATCGAGCAGTCGTTGCAGTGGCTCAAGACAACCCTGAATATCACCTACTGCGTAGCTTGTCACCGGGCTTTATCTTTAGTGGATAGCGTTCGGAATGGCGAGCAGGAATGTCGGGATGGGGGCATCGAAGGCCTCGCCCGATTCACTGCGCATTTGATAGGTGCCGCTCATGGTGCCAATTTCTGTTTCAAGGATAACGCCGCTGCTGTATTGGTAGACGTCACCAGGTGTGATTACCGGTTGCTCACCGACCACGCCCTGGCCCTGAACTTCCTGGCAAGATTCATTGCCATCGGTAATGATCCAGTGGCGACTGATTAACTGCGCATTCTCGTCGCCCTGATTGGCAATGGATATGTGATAAGCGAAGGCGTATTGCTGATTGTGAGGTTCAGATTGTCGAGGCAGATATTCTGTCCTTACGCTGACCTGGATAGGGCATGGGTTCATGGTGGTTTAGGCTCAAATGGTAGAGTTTAGTTGATCGGGTTTACATAGTCTTGCTAAGCAGATTGGACAGGGAGACAAACTCGGCCACAGAGAGGGTCTCGGGGCGGGCACCTAAATCGATATTGGAGTTAGCTAGCTCAACCATATCCTCAGTGAATACTTTCAGACTATTACGCAGGGTTTTTCGACGCTGCTGAAAACAGATTTTGACCAGACGTTCGAATAAGTCCAGATCGGTCGCGATGTGGGGTGGTTCGTAGTGGGGGATTAATCGGACCACAGCTGATGTTACCTTGGGGGCCGGATTAAAGGCCGTTGGAGGCACCTTAAACAAGGCCTGAATCTGACAGTGATATTGCATCATCACACTGAGCCGACCGTAATTTTTATTGCCGGGTGGTGCAGCGAGTCTATCGACAACCTCCTTTTGTAGCATGAAGTACATATCGCTAATCGATACTCGATAGCTCAGCAGATGAAACAACAAGGGCGTAGAAATATTGTAGGGTAAATTGCCGACAATACGCATGGCCTGGCCCGAGGAAATTTCGGCAAAGTCAGTTTTCAGAGCGTCACCACAGTGTAGGGTAAAGTGCTTTTGGTGGGCATAGCGCCGGTCGAGCCGCTCAGCCAGGTCTTTATCAATCTCTATGACGCTTAGGTGGCGAGCTACTTTGATCAGGGCATCGGTCAAAGCGCCCAGTCCGGGGCCAATCTCTACGACATGATCGTCGGGTTTAACGTTTATTGCCGCAACGATATTGTTAATGATGTGAGTGTCGACGAGAAAATTTTGACCGAAACGCTTGCGTGCTCGATGCCTGGATTGTTGGGGTGATGTAGTCTTCACGGTGCTGCCTCGGCCCTGGTGGTAATTGCCGTGGCCATAGCCGCCGCAGTATCGATGGCGGCGAAAAGGCTGCCAGCGTCGCCCTGCCCAGTGCCAGCTAGATCCAGAGCTGTGCCGTGATCAACAGAAGTGCGCACAAACGGGAGCCCCAGAGTAATGTTCACCGCGTTACCGAAACCTTTGTATTTCAGCACCGGGAGACCCTGATCGTGATACATAGCGATGATTACATCGGCTGGATTCAGATATTTTGGTGTAAACACCGTATCGGCTGGAAGGGGGCCGATAATATTCAAACCCAGGTTGTTGAGCTTATCGATGACGGGGGAGATAACGGATATTTCCTCGCTACCAAGATGCCCGCCTTCACCGGCATGGGGGTTGAGGCCACAGACCAGAAGGGCCGGATGAGTAATCGCAAATTTGTCTTGCAGATCCCTGTTAACGATTGTCAGAACCTCTTCGAGCAAGTTTTGAGTCAGCGCATCGGCGACTTCTGCAAGGGGTAGGTGGGTGGTCACCAGAGCGACACGCAAGCCGGGCGTGGCGAGCATCATGACGACGCGAGGTGTGTTGCTTAGTTCGGCCAGGTATTCAGTGTGGCCACTAAAGGCGACACCCGCATCGTTAATGATGCCTTTATGGATAGGCCCGGTGACTAAAGCGGAAAACTCACCGCTCATACAGCCTTGAGTGGCTTTCTTCAGCGTCGCGAGCACCGTTATGGCGTTATCCATATGGAGGCTTCCCGGGGTGGTAGATTTTGGGAAGGTGACAGGATCAATGGCTAGTTCGCCGGGGCTAAGTGCTGAACCCGAAGGCTCGCGTAGTTGCAATGGCAAGTCGAGCAAGCGGGCACGTTGTTCTAAAAGCACCGGATCGCTGATTGCTATCAACTCGTGGGGGCTACCCTGCTGTACCAGTTTGATGAGCAGGTCCGGGCCGATGCCGGCCGGTTCCCCGGGGGTGATGGCCAGGCGTAAGATCATGACTTTATATCGATGAATGCCTCAGTGCGAATTTCTTCCATCCAGGCCTGTAATTCTTCTGCGTACTTTCGTTGGCGAAGTTGATTGGTGGCCTGGTTGCGCAGAATTTCCGAACTGAAATCCTCTTTGCGCTGGCCTGTTACTTCGATGATATGCCAACCATATTGAGTACGAATGGGTTCGCTGATGGTGCCTATTTCGAGTTCGCTGATAGCTTTTTCAAACTCAGGAACAAACTGTCCCGGCATGGACCAACCAAGGTTGCCGCCTTTTAAGGCTGAACCGGTATCGTCGGAGTGCTGACGCGCCAGATCGGCGAAATTATCATTCGCCAGAGCTTGCTCTCGCAGGCTGGCGATAAGTTTTCGGGTGTCGTCCTCACTACGTATCTCGTTAGCCTTAAGGAGTATGTGACGTACCTCCGTCTGTTCGATCAGTTGTTCGCCACCACCGCGACGCTCATACAGCTTCAACAGGTGAATACCAGCATCACTTTGCAATGTTTCGCTCACCTGGCCGGGTTCAAGCTGGTCGAGTGCCTGGGTAAATAATGCCGGTAATTGCGCGGTCTTACGCCAGCCGAGATCACCACCTTTAAGGGCATTGGGACCTGCGGAATTAACCAGGGCGAGTTGCTTGAAGTCTTCCCCCTCGGCCAGACGGCGTTGCAGTGCCTCTGCTTTTGCGAATGCTTCGGCTTTGACCTGTTCAGTGGCGGAGCTGGGCAGCCGGATCAGGATGTGTCCGACATTCACGTCAGGGGAGGACATAAACTTACCCTCTTCAGAGCTCAGGAAATTATCGATTTCCTGTTCAGTAATTTCTATTCGCCGGTTGACCATGGCCTGTTGCACACGTGCCACTATCATATCTTTTTTAAACTGCTGGCGAAGTTTGTTGAGGGTAAGGCCATCCTGATGGGCGTAGCTGACGAACTGATCAAGTGTCAGGCCCTGTTTTTGTGCAGTATCAGTCAGCGCCTGATTAAGTTCGGTATCGCTAATTTGCACCCCGGCTCGCTTGCCGATATCGAGTTGTAGGCGATCCTGAATTAATTTATCCAGCATCTGGGATTCTATGGCAGCACGGGATGGTACTTGTTGCTGGGCGCGTTGCATCTGTTTAATCAGCGCGTTCACCTGTTCCTCGAGTTCGCTGGACATCACCACATCTTCGTTGACGATGGCGACGATACGGTCGAGTGACTGGAACTCGGCGAAGGCTGGAGAAATGCTTTGTGAGCCTAAGACAAACAGGAAGGCGATCGCCAAACTGCGGTAGACGCAGCGTTTACCGCAGCTATCATTACTAGGGATCCTGGGGTTCATAACCATAAATGCCATCGTTCAATATACTCTCTACACTGGTGCCAGTGCCGGCCAGACCTTTGAGCTGAATCTGGAAGAAGATGCCGTCATCATACTCGAGTTGTTCTTCGGGGATGATCAGGTCGTCATCTCGATCAAGCCAGTGGCGGAGGATGATGCTGGCGCGCCAGCAGCAGCTGTTGTATTCGAGGCCACCAAACACTTCCAGTTCCCGGCTGTTGGTCAAATCCTGGTTCCAGCGACCAATAAGACTCCAGCTGCGGGTGACGGGTAGCAAGGCCGAAATGTCGGCCTGTTCGATGTCGGCGTCATAAACCTCACCGTTAAAAATGCGAGGGTTTTTTCTGGTGTATCGGTAAGAAGTGTTGAAAATGGCGTTGTGATCATCGTTGTAGCGTAAGCTGAAGCTACCCTTGTCCACTTTGTCGCTGTCATTATCAAACAGGATATCCGACTGAAAGCGCCAGTTCTGGCTCAGATAAGCAGCAAATTCACCAGCCATATTTGAATCATCATTTAGCAGGTCTGTGGCCAGGTTACGCTGACTGATATTGCTCAGGGATGAGGGGTCATCGAGGTTTTTGAGAATTGCTTTGGTCAGTGTTGGGTCCAGAGAAACATAGCGGTCTTTTAGATAAAAGATCTGGCCGATGCTGCCGCGGAGCCTTTCAATACCAGTGTTGGCATCAATTAAGCGGCTGGTCAGCCCCACGGTAATTTGCTCGGCATCGCCAATGCGGTCACCGCCGGAGAAACGATCATCGCGAAATAACTGTTGATAGCTAAAAGTCAGTTCTGAGGTATCAAAATCGGGATGGGCGCTCTGCTCATCAAAGTCAGAATTCAGGTAGTAAAGACGTGGCTCAAAAGTCTGTATGGCATTTTTGAAGAAGCTGGTATCCCGTTCGAAAACCAGTCCGGCGTCGACAATGCCAACCGGCACGGTGGCCGATGGGCTGTCATCGCCGCCCAGCGAGACCGGATCATCAAGATCGTAGGTGAGGTGCTTAACCATCACTGTAGGTCGGACATAACCCCACACCCATTGATGATCCAGGGTCAGTGCGTAGTCAGCCCTGACGCGGCTGCCGGTGACGATCGGATTGCCGTTGAGATCAATGCTGTCCCGATGATCAAATTGAGTATATTGATTTTCCAGGCTGAGTTCTAAGTCCAGGCCCCAGGGAGAAAAACGGTAGTTGCCGTTAGCATCCACTCGAGGTAACTGCTGATACTGGCGTCGCGTGTTGTTAATCAAGGTTTGATATTCAACGGCTTGTACACCTAAGGACCAATGGCCAAGTTGATAACCGGCGGCAGCTAATTGTCTGAGGTGGGTTTCGCTGCTGGCCTGTAGGGTGACGTTACCGAGATCGCGAAAATAATCTTCGTCGCTGACCTTGGTGTAGTCGATCTTGGTGCTCCAGGCTCGGCCCATACCGCCACTGTGGTCGACATTGGCCAGCCAGCGATCTTCACCTATAAAGGTTTGTTTGCCAGGGTAGTCCTCATCGCTGTCATCACCGCCATCGTCATTGGCCAGGTAGGCTCCGCCAATGGTTAGTTCGGTGAGCTTCGATAAATGCCGCAATTCCAGTTCAAGCATTTCACCCCGTTCCTGTATGTAACGAGGCGTGACAGTGGCATCGTAATTTGGTGCGAGATTTAAATAAATCGGCTGGGCGTAGTCGAGGCCGTTTTCATCGCCGACGTTTAGCTCGGGGAACAGTAGTCCGGTGGCCCGCCGACCATCGATGGGATAGCGCAACCACGGCGTGTAGAACACGGGAATACCCTTGACTTCGATACGGGCGTGACGAACCGTAGCGATACCTTTATCGGGATCGATATCAACATTCGGTGCCACCAGGCGCCAGGTGTTATTGCCCGGCTCACAAGTGGTATAGATGGCATTGTTAATATAAATATGGTCGTTGATATCTCTATTCAGTAAGTCGGCGCTGCCGCGAATTGCTGCTTCATGCATAATGTAGGTAGCATTTTCGACTTCCAGCTCCTGGGTGTCGAGGTTGACCAGTGCGCGGTCGCCGAGCATGAGTAAGCCGGGCTCGCGGAGCTGTAGTCCGCCTTTTAGTTCGATGGTGCGGTTGTTTTGATCAACGATAGCGACATCGCTGCGCACCTGGCGATAGCCCTGTGAAATTTGTACATCGCCGGTCATGGTCGCAACGTTATCCTGTGCCTCTGTAGAGGTGGCACTGGCACGCATTGACGATTGTTCGGGATCGAAATCGGCGTCGGGATAGTCTCGCGGCGGTTCAATATAGGCACCGCAGCAGCCTGGTGTGGCGGCTTCGCGTTGCTCAGGCGTTAAAACGCTTTCGTCAACCCAGTCGAGATTACGGGCGACTTTTATCCGAGGTTCGTCAGCCGGTGGGGCTGCTGCGGCCCGCGCTGGTGCGCGACGGGGTGGTTTAGCGTAGGGGCGGCCTGGGACCGTGAGTTCAGAGCATTGCCAATTTCCGTCGGCACCGGCTTTGCAGATCCATTCCTGATGTGTGTTGGCGACAAGTTCAGTTTCGGTTTCTAGCTCAGTGTTTTTAGTCTCGGTCTCGGCCAGGGCGCAGAGTGAAAACGAGCTGGCGAAAATCAGTATCACCAGGCTCCGCATAATCGAACCAGGGTCGGGCAGTTTGTTGTATTTGCTCGAAGGCATATTTTTGTCCAGTGTAAAGATCGGTACCAGGCATCGCCAGCGTTATATCTTCAGCGCGACATTCTACCTGAACTTGAGCTGGGAAGGAGAGTTGGGAGGAGGAATCAGATAAAATATGGCTACCTTTGGGAGCTAAATAAATGGTCTGTGTTTACCTGGATGTGCCGGATAAGGGTGTTAGATAAAATATGCTAGATAAAGCCGCGCTGAAAGATTGGATAGAGAGGTATTCGCCTGCGCGACCGCTGAGTAGTCGAGTTGATTTGGTGTCGGTATCGGGTGATGCGGGTTTTCGAGAATACTTTCGGATTAATTGTCAGCCTTCAATGCTGGTTGCCTATGCGCCGCCGGAGCACGAAAACAATGTCGGCTTTGTTGCCATTAATCGTGCGCTTGCTGAAGCCGGTGTGCACACGCCCCGGGTTTTCGCGGTCGATTATCAACAGGGCTATATTTTGCAGGAGGATCTGGGTCAGCAGCTTTATCAGGGCTTGCTCAGTGACAAAACTGTTGATGAGTTGTATGGATACGCTGAAACCAGCCTGCTGAAAATACAGTGTACAGCGGCGGATAGTGCGGTGTTTCCGAGTTACGATGCTCAGCGTCTAAAGGACGAAATGGCCCTGTTTCCAGAGTGGTTTGTTGCGGCGCTGCTCGGTG
>CALLDA010000242.1 GCA_937998635.1 uncultured Pseudomonadales bacterium | reverse complement strand
GTCGACCAAAAATGTTCAGCCGCTGAATACCGCGCCCAGTGGCCGAGGCAGCATCTTTGATGGTTCTGGCGACGTTTACAGCGCGCCACTGTCTTTTATCACCGATGCGGGTGTGTCCTGGGGTGACCTGGGCGTTTTTACCCGTTTTGGTTATCTCTATGATTTTGAAATGATGGATGGGGCTAACAAATGCACCAACTGTAGTGGGCGGACACCGGGCGGTACACTTGATGGTATACCAGAGGGTGCACGTAATGAGTACAACCAGTTCACGCTCTACGATCTCTTTGTCTATGGCAGCTGGGAATTAGACGGCCACTTCACTACCCTGCGAATCGGCAAACAGGTGGTTAACTGGGGCGAAAGTAACATCATGAGCGGTGGCATCAATCAGATGCAAAACCCCGCTGACTTTGCCAAGACCACGACTCCAGGTACCGAAGTCAAAGAACGTCTGTTACCTCAGGAAATGGTCTTGATGGCCTATGACTTTACTGAAAATACCAGTATGGAGGCCTATTACGTGTGGAACTGGCGGCGCAGTCAGTTTCTTCCAGTCGGTAGCATGTTCAGTCCTTTCGATTTTCTGGGCCAGGGTTTTAACCCTGACTTAAGCGTGCCAGGCGTTGAAAAGCGAGGCAGCGATAAGCCAAGTAACGGTGGGCAATGGGGTATCTCCATGCACCATATCCTCGAAGATTACAACGACATGGACTTCGGGATGTACTGGGTAAGAAGCCATGCTTTTCAGCCTTATTTACAGGCTAACTATGATCCTTCGGGGCCGGGTACTCTCGGTTTTGGTACCACTTATCACGAAGTGTTTTCTGAAGATCAGGACACCTACGCAATCTCGCTGAATGGTGAAATAGGCGATACCGGGATCTCCTTTCAGAGTGAAATCAATATGAAAGCGGATTTCTGGGATACCAGACAATGTCAGAACTTCTTTGGTTTGGCTGGCATTTTGGGAACTATTAACGCCGCACCATTCCCCACGGACTGGACTCCCGCCTACCCCGATACCGGAGGTGTTCCCGGTTGCGAAAATGAAAGCAACGATGTTTATACCTGGCTGGGTAATTTGACCTATTCCATCGGCGGCGGCCCTTTCGGCGCAGACAAGCAATCCTACCTATTTGATTGGGTAGGTGTCTGGGTTGACGATCTTGATCAAGGTGATCTGACGGATAAAACCGATGCCCGCCTCGCGCTTAAAGCGCCCGGTGTTGATCAACTAGATCGTTTTGTTACTGACTTCGCATGGGGCTATACCATCGTCGCGGCCTACGAATACAACAATGTATTTTGGGCGGTAAACGTCAAGCCAACCTTTGTCTGGGTGCACAACGTTGAAGGTTATACGCCGTTCAATAACACCGCATTGGTGGAAAACCAGCGCACTGTCAAAGTCGGCGTCACTTTTGATTATCAGAGTCAGATGTCTCTTGAGCTTGCCGCCACCTGGTGGCCGGGCAAAGAAGGTACCTGGTCTGACCGTGACAATGTTTCCGCTATTTTCAAATATAGTTTCTGAGGAGTATCAATAGATGACTATGATTGCAGTAAGCAAATTCAAGAAAGCCATTGCGCTGACCGGCGTTATCGGTTGCGCATTAATAAGCGGTGTTGCCCTGGCAGCCATTACGCCTGAAGATCGGGCCAAAATTGGCCTGGAAGGTACAGAGTTGACCCCAGCGGGGGCCATACGTGCTGGCAACGCCGAAGGTACTATCCCTGCCTGGAAGAACGAGCCGCTTACAGCGCCCGCTGGTTTTGAGCCAGGTACCTTCCACCTCGACCCCTTTGCTGGTGACGAGGTGCGGCTGAAAATCACCGCACAAAACTATCAGGAACATGCCGACAAGTTGTCGGATGGCCAGAAGCTGATGTTTCAGACCTACCCCGATTTCTTTATGAATGTGTATCCGACTCGGCGCTCTGTGGTATATGCGCCCTACATTTATGAAGCGGCGTTGAAAAACCTGGATCGTGCAGAGCTAGCACCTGCGCCTGACAAAGGCATGGGTGTTATCGGTTACAAGGGCGCTAGAAAAGCCTGGGCTTTCCCTATCCCCAAAAACGGTGATGAGGCATGGATGAATCAGGCGACAAGGCCAGTTAATCCCTGGATGGAGTCCTGGGAAAATACCCTGGCGATCACTGCCTCAGGGGACTACGTGATCAATAAACTGAATGTGCAGCAGCACCAGAAGTATGCTGATCCTGAAATTGCTGATGCCGACTATGATCCCTATGGTGACTCCTTGATGTATTACCAGACCTTGACGGCACCTGCCAAACTGGCTGGGCAAGTGGTAATGGTTAAGGATCCGTCCAGCTTTAATAACAACTTCCGTAAAGCCTGGGCCTATAGCCCCGGCCAACGCCGAGTCAAACGTGCGCCACAGATTGCCTATGACAATCCATTGACCGCCAGTGATGGCCTGGCGACAACGGATCAGAAGTGGGGCTTTAACGGCCCCAATGATCGCTTTAGCTACGAGCTCAAAGGTCGTCGAGAAATGTATGTGCCTTACAACGGCTATAAGTTACATGCCAAAGAGGTCACACCAGATAAGATTATTACTGCTGAAGGTCGTCTTAATCAGGACTATGCCCGTTACGAGTTACATCGTGTCTGGGTGGTAGAAGCCACGCTCAAGGAAGGCACTAATCATGACTATGGCAAGCGTACCTTCTATCTCGACGAAGATTCCTGGTGGATTATGCTGGTTGATAGCTATGACCGTCGCAATCAGATCTGGCGTTACTGGGAGTCCCATGATGTTGTCTTTTATGACGTCGGCTTCTTACATGCTTCGGCTGAGTTTCAGTACGATATGCAGGCCGGTCGTATGCTCGCCCTGCTGATAGATAAAGATAAGGCGCCGGATTTTAGCTGGCGTAGTGATGACAACTACTTCACACCGGCTTCTGTACGCCGTCGAGGGGTGCGTTAATTAGTCCTATTACTGGCGACATTTACTGTCGTTAGCGGTTCAGGAAAGCCCCGTGGTGTCCATGATGCCACGGGGCTTTTCTGTATCTGGCCTGGAATTTCCGTTTCTGGCCTGAAAACAGTTCTAGCCATTAGCTCGACCCCCAGCTATCCACGGGCCTGCTATAAAATAACTAAAAAGAATGTAATACATGTTGACAGGGAATGCTTATCTTATTACCTTGACGCAATTACCACAGGCAGTTTCCATATGTAGTGAGTGGACAGCTCGTCAAGGCGGTGGTGGATCGCGGAACACTGGAAGTAATTGGGCGATGGAGGGGCTCGAGTAATAAAAAATAAAGCTTTGGGAGGAGCTTCGAGTAAGCGTTACGAGCTAGTTAATCAATGAACCAGTTTATTAGGTTCTAGCTTATTTGGTTCTAGCATCGAAATTTAATAACTATAAGAGGTGAGTTTTGATGAAAACTAAATCTATAAAAACCAGCTTATTGAAAGTGGCCATCTGTGGCCTGGCTGGATTGGCGGCTACTGCCAGCGCCTTTGAGCTTGAATTTGATGATCCGAACTGGAGCGGATTTATTGATACCACCGTTACCGCCAGTGTGGCGATGAGCACCAGGTCAGCGCCGGTATGGGCCCGGACGCCCAGTGGACGGGGCAATATTTTCAGCGACGCCGGCGAGATCTATTCTGCGCCAGTGTCGTTTATTACCGATCTCGGAATCAGGCGCGGTAACTGGGGGCTTTTTACCCGTTTCGGTTATGCCTACGATTTTGAACTCATGGATGGTGCCAATAAATGTACTAACTGTGGAGGCGATCCACTTAACGATCGCACGCCAGGCGGTGCGTTAAACGGTATCCCCGAGGGCGCTCGCAATGAATACAATGCCTTCACCCTGTACGATCTGTTTATTTATGGTGATTTGGAGCTATCCGGCCACCTGGCTTCCCTCCGCATCGGTA
>CALLDA010000241.1 GCA_937998635.1 uncultured Pseudomonadales bacterium | reverse complement strand
TGCTGGCGTGAGCAAGTGGGAGTAAATGCGCCGGGCACTGAAAAAATCACTACTTTTTTGCCACCAAATAAGTCTTTGGTACTCAAAGAACCGGGGCCATCTTCGTTCATTACATTGAATCGGCCTTCCGGTGCTTTGTCGCCTGCTTTGATTGTCATAATATCCTCCTGGTTATTGGGTTGAGCTATATGTGTCTGGCAATATAGCGTCTAGCTATGAGCCCCCAGGTACGTAAGTCTAGCTATATCCGACCCTGGCGCTCGGTCTTATATTGGCCGCTGATTATGACATCTTCACAAGCCGCTCGTCACTGATAATTATTCTCAAATGCATTTGGCTTTGATCCGCGCTGCAGCCATTGCCCAGAGCCATTAAAAGCCCAGACCTGATGAGAGCCAGCTCTATTGAAAGCCCATACCCATTGAAATCTTAGCCCGCTTGGAAGGCTAGCCCCAGTTACATAAGCCGCTGAATAATTGGCGCGAGTCCCTCGCTGCTTTATGCTAAACCCCTTCGCTCTGATCGAGAACACCCTTTATGAGATTGCCCGTATGAGATCGCCCCAGGAATGAACCCCGCACTGGCAGATCGCCTGACTCGCTTTATCAAAAGCCAGCACCTTCCCGATGATTTTCAGGACATCATCGATAATTACTACCTGCCCCTGGCCGAATGGGTTCAACAGCGATGTTCGACTGGCACCAATAAGCCCGGCACTGATAGGGCCACCAATGGCTGTGCCGTACTTGGCATCAACGGTGCCCAGGGTACCGGCAAATCCACGTTAAGCGCGGTGTTAAAGATCATCCTTGAAGAAAACCATCAATGGCACACCGCCATTGTGTCTCTGGACGATATCTATTTATCCCGCGCTGAGCGGCAGAATTTGGCCCGCCTTGTGCATCCGCTATTACACACCAGAGGCGTACCCGGCACCCATGACACCACCCTGGGCATCGACATTATTGAGCAACTCAAAGCCCTCAAGCCGGGACAAAGCATGCGCCTGCCCCGTTTCGACAAAGCCCTGGACGACCGAAAACCTGAGCCCTACTTGGATACCTTTGCCGGTCCTGTTGATTTAATTATTTTTGAGGGTTGGTGTCTCGGCTCAAGCGCCATGGATGCCGCTGGCCTGGCCACGCCGATCAATGAACTGGAAGCGGAAGCAGACAAAAACGCGGTATGGCGAAACTTTATTAATCAGCAATTAGAAAATAGTTATAGCGATTTATTTGGCCTGATCGATGTATTGATCATGTTGAAAGCGCCGGATTTTGACAGCATTAGACGCTGGCGTATTGAACAGGAAGCAAAGCTCGCTGCCAGCAATACCTCAGACAGCGCCGCCAGCCAAATTATGGATAAAAACGCCCTGATACGATTTATACAGCACTACGAGCGCCTGACTCAGCACAACCTGAGTGAGATGCCGGGTAGAGCCGACGTGATGCTAACGCTTGATAAGCATCATCAGGTCACAGATATGCGTTATAAAACCTCATGAGTGAACAAACACACAACGAACAATCACCACTGCTGATTTTTACCGATCTCGATGGCACCCTGCTCGATCACTATTCCTACTCCTTTGAACCCGCGCTTCCAGTTATCGAATTACTCAATAGCGAGGGCATCCCGTGGATATTAAATACCAGTAAAACCCTGGCCGAGCTAAGCGAACTGCGCATAGCACTCAATAACAGCCACCCGATGATTGTTGAAAATGGCGGCGGCATCGCCTTTCCCGCAGGTCAGCCAATGGCTGCTCTGGCTAGCGATGGTGCCAAAGGCGGGTTTCATCTGCTGACACTGGGTGTTCAAAGAGCCGACATTCTGACAAAGCTGGAGCCACTGCGCCGAGAGTTTTCCTTTCGGGAGTTTAGCGATATGTCAGCCGAAGAACTGAGCGAATTAACCGGACTCACCGTCTCCCAGGCGCAACAGGCCATGGACAGGCAATTTTCTGAACCGCTGATCTGGCAGGATGCAGAGGCCAAGCTCGCGCAATTTGCCGCTCGGCTCGGCGAACAGACACTCAGCCTGCTACGCGGCGGCCGCTTTATTCATGTCATCGGTGACAGCGACAAAGGTAAGGCCATGGCCTGGCTTAGCACCCACTGGCCACAAAGCAATCACCTGCTAACCACCGTAGCCCTCGGCGATGGCGAAAATGATGTCGCCATGCTGCTACAGGCAGATTTCCCGATTATCGTTCGTTCACCCGCCCACGAACCACCACTGGTCAAACACCACCGGCCGGTCTTGCTCACTAATCTATACGGCCCAGCGGGTTGGGCGGAAGCACTCATCGGTGTCTTAGACGAATTTGGTTATACTTTACCGGCGGGCACTGGATCGACGAGCGCAGCCTCGCCGAGCGCCGAATAGGCAAACATATCCTCAACACACTCATCGTCAGTCTCACCGCTAGACCCGACCTGAGGAACAGGAATCCACTATGAGTGATTTTTACCAAAACGGCGTTATTACCACACTACATAATTTATCGAATCGATCTCTGGAAAGCCTCGAAACTGAGTTGCTGGCGTTTTCCAGAGTCCGACCTATGTCGCTGGTGCTGCCTTCGCTGTTTTCAGAATTAGAAGGTGTCGCCCTACCCGACATTGTCGACCATCTGTGTCAGGTGCCTTATTTAAATGAGATTGTTATTGGCCTAGATCGCGCCACTGAAGACGAATACCGAATCGCGCTAAAGTTTTTTGAGCGACTCCCCCAAAGCGTAAAAATCCTCTGGAATGACGGCCCCCGATTACAGGCCCTCGACAAATTGCTGCAGGACCAGGGCCTGGCCCCCCGCGAGTTAGGTAAGGGTCGCAATGTCTGGTATTGCCTGGGTTATGTGCTGTCCTCAAATCAGGTCCAGTCGGTGGCACTACACGACTGTGACATCCTCACCTATGACCGTGAGCTACTGGCTCGGCTGATTTATCCGGTCGCTAACCCCGGTTTTAATTACGAATTCTGCAAAGGCTATTATTCCCGCGTCTCCGAAGGCCGCATCAACGGTCGGGTCAGCCGCCTCCTGGTCACTCCCCTAATTCGCGCCCTGAAGAAAGTCGTCGGGCCCTCTGACTACCTCGAATACATTGATAGTTTTCGTTATCCACTGGCGGGCGAATTTTCCATGCGTCGAGATGTGATCAATGATATCCGCATCCCCAGCGACTGGGGCCTGGAGATCGGTGTGCTCTCTGAGATGAAACGTAACTACGCTACCAACCGTATTTGCCAGGTCGATATCGCCGAATGCTACGACCATAAGCACCAGAGCATCTCCCTCGACAACGACCAGCAGGGCCTGTCGAAAATGTCCATCGACATATCTAAAGCCCTGTTTCGCAAACTGGCCACCATCGGTGTGGTGTTTAATCAGGAAACCTTTCGCACACTCAAGGCCAGCTATTTCAGGATCGCGTTGGATTTTGTCGAAACCTACCGCAATGATGCACTCATAAACGGCCTGAGCCTCGACATCCACGAGGAAGAAAGTGCCGTAGAACTGTTTGCCGAAAACATTATCAAGGCTGGCAATCACTTTCTGGAACGGCCCATGGAAACACCCTTCATCCCCACCTGGAACCGCGTAATCAGCGCCATACCCGACGTACTCGAGCAATTGCACGATGCGGTCGAAGCCGATCAAAAAGAATTCACAGCCTAGCCAGCAACAATGCAAAATTCCTCCACCCTGGCCGAGTTACGCTCGCGCATCATCACTCACCTGAGCCATCTGTATCCGCAGGCGGACCACCAAGCCTTAAGCAATGAAATCATTGCCATCATGGGGTTTGAAGCGCTGTGTCATCAGCCCCGGCAATTTGAGAATTTCTGGGACCAGACTGATATTGCCGTGATCACCTACGCCGACACCGTCGTCGAGTCGGGGGTAACACCCTTCCATTCCCTCACCGATTTTTTTTGCGCCCACCTGAAAGACCTTATATCCATCGTCCACGTGCTGCCCTTTTATCCCCACAGCTCTGACGACGGTTTTGCCGTCGTTGACTATATGCAGGTCGATCACAAACTCGGCTCCTGGGCCGATGTGGGCGAGCTGACCAGCCACTTCAAACTCATGGCCGACCTGGTGATTAACCATTGTTCAGCTCGAAGCCAATGGTTTGAAAATTTCAAACAAAACAAAGAACCCGGCAAGGATTATTTTGTTACCGCTAAGCCCGACGACGACCTGAGCGAAGTGGTTCGGCCGCGCACCAGCCCACTCTTACAAAAGGTGCATACCGCCACTGGTGAACAACATGTCTGGTGTACCTTTAGTCACGACCAGGTCGATCTCAACTTCGCCAACCCAAAGGTATTGCTGGAATTTGTAACAATCGTCGCCTTTTATTTGCACAAAGGCGTAGATATTTTCCGCCTCGATGCCGTTGCCTTTTTATGGAAAATTATCGGCACCGACTGCCTGAACCTGTCACAAACCCACGAAGTAGTACGCCTGTTCCGAACCTTGATAGAACACGCCAAACCTGATGCCCTGCTTATCACCGACACCAATCTCCCCAACCGGGAAAACCTGTCTTATTTTGGCAACGCCAACGAAGCCCATGTTATTTACAATTTTTCGCTGCCGCCCCTGCTGGTAAACACCCTGCTCACCGGCGATTGTCACTACCTGCGCACCTGGATGATGAGCATGCCACCGGCGCGCAACGGCACCACTTATTTAAACTTTATCGCCTCCCACGACGGTCTCGGCCTACGACCAGCAGAGGGCCTGTTATCCGATGCAGAAATCATGACCCTCGCTACCACCCTGCAGGACTTTGGCGGCCATATATCCTGGCGGGCCTTAAACCATCATCAAACACCGCGCCGCGATACCTCTAGTCAGGATATATCTAGCCACAGCACCTCTGGCCAGGATTCAATCGCAGCGCGGCCCTACGAAATTAATATCAGCCTCTACGACGCCCTGCAGGGAACCATTGTCAAATCAGAAGATGGCGAAGCCGCGAGAAAAAAAGCCTACAAAGACAGCTACAATCACGAGCGATTTATCTGCGCCCACGCCATCATGCTGGCCCTGGAAGGTATTCCCGCGTTTTATTTTCACAGTCTCGTCGCCACCCACAACGACAACGACAAACTAAAAAGAACCGGCCACAATCGGGCGGTAAACCGCCACAACTGGGACCGTGAATTACTCGAACAGGCACTCAGCAACGGCAGCGAACACCAACACGCCTTTGAAGCCTTAAGTGAACTCATCAAAATCAGAAAGGCCCAGCCCTGCTTCCACCCCAACGCCACGCAGTTCACCCTGCATCTGCCCGGCTCCGATAATCAAAATCAAATCTTCGCCTTCTGGCGACAAAGCATCGACCTGCAACAAAACGTGTTTTGCGTGTATAACATTACCGATCAGGCTCAGCGCGTCTCGCTGTCTGACTTAAATCTGATTAACACCGACTCCTGGCATGACCTGGTTAGCGGGGATAACTTCGCAGATCACAGCGCCGAAATAAGATTGATGCCTTATCAATTTATCTGGTTGTCGAATCGGGCCGCTTAGGCCATCGACTTCGGATTAAGGCGGCTAGTTAAGGGATTTCATTTAGCGATTGCGGCCAGGGTATGGCGTCCTTATGCAATCGAGGAGGCCCAGTTTCGATCAGTTTGGTAGCCTTCACCCACTCCAGTTCGATCAGGTATTATCCTGAACCCAATAGCCCATAACAATAACGAGGTGGCCTAATGAACAAACTCATTATCGAAGCACGCATCAACGAATATGCTGGGCGAGGCCAGAATCCTCATGTACCCTGGTCTCCGGAGGAAATCGCCGAGGCCGCGACGCAGTGTCGGGAGGCCGGGGCTGCCATCGTGCATTTCCATGCCCGCGCTGAAGACGGCAGTCCTGAGCACGATGTGGCGGTTTATGCGGATATTATTCGCCGCATTAAGACTGAGAGCGATATTCTGATTCACCCAACCCTGGGGGCTTTTGCTAATGATGGTGATGCCGCCCAACGTATTCAGCCGATTTTGGACCTTGCCAAAGACCCACAAACCCGCCCCCACTTTGCGCCGCTAGATATGGGCACCACTAATATCGATGCCTATAATCCTGCGGCAAAGGCCTTTCGCAGTGACGAGGCGGTGTATATGAACACCACCAAAACCTTGCTGCATTTTGCCGAGCAGTTGAAGGCGACGGAAGTCAGGCCCTATGCGTCGTTGTGGAATGTGGGTTTTACCCGGCAATTTTTGGCGTTTATCGATATGGGCGCCATTGCCGAGCCTGCCTTTGCTTGTTTGATTATGACGGGCGATGACCTACCGGCAGCCCACCCCGGCACGGAGCAGGGTCTCGGTGCTCACACAATGTTTATACCCAAAGATCGTAATATTCACTGGACGGCAATGAATCATGGTGGTGATTTGCTGGCCCTGGTGCCAAAAATTATTGATGAAGGTGGGCATGTGTCGATTGGTCTGGGTGACTGGAATTATATTGACGCTATCGACGGCGCGAGTACGCCAACCAATGCCGAGGTGGTCGGCCGTGTGAGTGAGTTGTCGCGCTTAGCGGGACGGGAGGTGGCCACACCGACTGAGGCTGCTGAAATCCTGGGCGTGGAAATTTGAAGACGGTTTTCCGGTCAACGCCTTTATCATAACCGAAGCTAAAGCAAAAACCAGGAAGCAGTAATCCGAAGCCAATTAAAAAGCCGACACATTATGTCGGCTTTTTTACGCTTTTAGGTTGTCCCTTATCTCTCCTGTCTCTGTAAGCACCTTACCCAGAGACTATTTACAAGACACACTTATCTATAAGCCACGCCTATTTATTTATACGCCACACCAATCGAACCAATTTTTTCTCGGGTAATAATGGTCTTCATAATTTGCGCGGTGCCGTCGCCAATCTGTAAGCCCATGACATCCATCATGCGTTGGTGGTGGGGCATTTCAGTAGTGTAGCCGTAATGTCCGTTGAGTAGGATGCAATTTTGAATAACATCGGTGGCCAGTTTCGGACCCATCCATTTGACCATCGCCGCCTCGCTGGTGTGGGGCAGGCCTTGATCCCGCATCATCAAGCCCTGATGGCAGAGCGCTCGAACTGCCGCCATCTTGCCTTCGTGTTCAGCCAGGGGAAAGGTTGTGCCCTGAAACTTGGCCAAAGGTCGACCGAAGGCTTCTCTATCCTGAATATATTGCCAGGTTTCATCCACCGAAGCCTGGGCGGTACCCAGGCACTGCAGGGCGATAAGCATACGGCTAAGATCGAAACCTTCCATCACTTTGGTAAAGCCCTCACCTTCATTGCCCAATAAGGCGCTTTCTGGAATTTCAACATCGTCAAAAAACACTTGACCACGACCCACGGGACGGGTGCCGATATCATCAAAATGGGTGCAGGTGACACCGGGTAAATCCAGGGGTGCTAAAAACGCTGACACACCGCGAGCACCGGGTTTGTTTTGATCGGTGCGAGCAAACAGCAACATCATTTCTGCCTGATCGCCATAGCTGATAGAGGTCTTCTCACCATTGATCACATATTTGTCGCCCTTCTTTTCGGCTTTGACAATCAAGTTCGCCGCATCGGACCCACCACGGGGTTCGGTCAGACCTAATTGCACAATCAATTCACCAGCAGCCATTTTTGGCAGCACATCTTCTTTCATGGCTTCGTTGCCATACTTTTCGATCACTCCGCCGATTAGGGGTGTGGTCATGCACATGTAGCTCATACTCAGGTCGGCATAGGCGATAGCCTCGCAGATCACCCCGGACAGCAAACTCGAAGAACCAATGCCGCCATAGGATTCGCCGAAGGTGGGGGCTATCAAACCCAGTGCGCCCATTTCTTTGAGCAAGTCGCGGTCGAGGTGGTGGTCGTTGCATCGGCCCTGATAGCCATCCTTAAGTCGTTCCCTGGCAAAGCGCTCGGCGGTGTCTTTAATAAATAAATCTTCTTCGGATAACCAGGGCATGGTCATGTAAATCTCCTCGCTATAGGTGATTACGGACGGCTAAGCCCGCTTAGGTGATGTGCGCCGTTAAGGCCGACATTAACTGTCAGGTTTTTCAGCCACGAATGGTCTTTCTTAAGGAACAGTGTTGTTAACGAACAATTTTGATTAACGAATAGTTTTTGCGATTTCCCGCAATTCAAATTTCTGGATTTTACCACTGGCAGTACGAGGCATATCAGTGAGGACTTCAAGATGTTCCGGGAGGTAGTTTTTAGCCAGCTTGTTGTCCTTGAGAAACTCAATCATCGAGCTGAAAGTCATGGTGGCACCCTCTTTAAGCGTGACAAAGCAGCAGCCCAGCTCGCCGAGCCTATCATCAGGCATGGCAACCACGGCACAATCGACTACCTCAGGATGGGTGTACAGCAGGTTCTCTACTTCGACGATGGGAATATTTTCGCCGCCGCGAATAATAATATCCTTGGAGCGCCCGGTGATACGAATATAGCCATCGGCGTCCATGGTGGCGAGATCGCCGGTATCAAAAAAACCGTCTTCATCGACGTCGTAGGCTTCAGGTTTTTTTAGATAACCAATAAAGGTGGCCGGGCCGCGCTCCAGTAGGAGCCCTTCTACCCCGGCAGGCACAGGCTGCCGATTCTGATCGACGATCTTCACAGTGCAACCGGGCACTGCCACGCCATCGGTACCAAATACTTTGTCTTCGGGGTCACCCAGTTTGGTCGTCGTCGCAACGCCACACTCGCTCATGCCCCACACCGCCATCAGATGGATATCGAGTTTTTCGGCTGCGGTCTCGGCCAGCACGCGAGGAATCGGCGCGCCGCCGCAGACAAACAATCGAAAGCGGGACGAATTGCACTCTTCGATGCGATCAGAGTTATTAAGATCGGCGAGAAAAGGTGTGGCACCCATGGCGAAAGAGGCCTTTTCGTCGGCAATCAATTGCCAGCCAGTGTTGACGTTCCAGACATCAAGCAAAATCATTTTGGTCTTCAACATCATCGGCATCCACATGCCATACATAAAACCGGTGAGATGAGCCAGCGGCGAGCCCATCAAAATATTATCTTCCTGGCTTAGCTCACAACGCGTGATCATTTCATGGACGTTGTAAACAAAGGTGTTAGCGCAATGCATCA
>CALLDA010000240.1 GCA_937998635.1 uncultured Pseudomonadales bacterium | reverse complement strand
AATTGTGCGGATTCGCTTCTAAACCCAACTTGTTTGACACCCTCGCGGCCATGGGTACGGCGGATACACCGGCTGAACCAATCAGGGGATTGATCGGTGTTTTACTCAGCACGTTCATCAACTTGGCCATCAACACGCCTGCTGCAGTACCGATGCAGAACGCCAACATACCCAGGCCGAGAATACCCAGGGTTTCCCAGTTGAGAAATTTATCTGCACTCATTTTCGAACCGACTCCCAGACCCAGAAAAATAGTCACGATGTTGATCAATGAGTTTTGCACCGTATCGGAAAGCCGCGCCACTACGCCACATTCACGCATCAGGTTGCCAAAGCAAAACATCCCCAATAAAGGTGCAGCAGTAGGCAAAAACAAGGCCACTAGCAACAAAAGCATCAAGGGGAAAACAATTTTTTCCAGCGTTGAAACCGGGCGCAATTGCTCCATTTTTATGCCCCGCTCAGCCTCCGTAGTGAGCAGCCTCATGATTGGTGGCTGGATAATCGGCACCAGCGCCATATAGGAATAAGCGGCCACCGCCACTGCACCGAGTAAATCAGGGGATAACTTGCTGGTCACAAAAATAGCGGTTGGGCCGTCGGCACCGCCAATAATGCCGATAGATGCGGCATCGCGAATGGAAAAATCCAGAATACCCAGACTGCTTAAGCCCACCGCCCCCAACACCGTAGTAAAAATGCCTACCTGTGCAGCTGCGCCCAGAAGTAAGGTCTTAGGATTGGCTAATAAGGGGCCAAAATCGGTCATGGCACCGACGCCCATAAAAATGATAAGCGGGAACATTCCCGATGCGATGCCGACGGTGTAAATGTAGTACATAAGCCCGCCGGGGCTTTCGAGGTGACCTAGTGCGTCGTAAACCGGCACTGCATCAAAACCCGCGCCAGGAATATTAATCAGAATCGTGCCAAAGCCGATGGGCACCAGCAGTAGAGGCTCAAAGCCTTTATTAATCGCCAAATAAAGCAGCGTTAAACCCACCGCCATCATCACGATGGCGCCGAGTTCTATCTGCGCAAGGCCCGAGGTCTGCCAGAGTTGTACCAGTTGATCCATAATATGCCTGAGAAACTAATGCCGATGGGTCTAATGTAAATGGGTCTAATGTCGATAGTTCTATCCCAAACTGCGTACGGGGTATAACAGTTATCGCTTAGTTATTTTTTAATAAAATATCCAGAAATTACGCTTCTAAACTTAACTTAACTTAACTTAACTTAACTTAAATAAGTGTCAGCAAGGAATCACCGACCGTGACGCTATCACCTTCGTGGATCAGCACTTCACCAATCGCTCCGGCCCGAGGCGCACTGACCGCCGTTTCCATTTTCATGGCTTCAAGGATAATCATGTTTTCCCCTTCAGCGACATGCTGACCCGGTTCCACCAGAACTTTGAATATATTACCCGCCAGAGGTGCAGCGACGGGTTCACCCACTGCCACATGTTCATTTGGGCCACTGCTACCTGGTACTGACGCACCGGAGCCGAGGGGAACAATTGCGCTAACATCGCCCCCGGCAGCCACTGCCACGGTATAACGCCTACCCTCAACCTCAACCGTATAAACCTCTTCGCCGCTGTCAGTGGTCACCATCACGGAAGATGCGCCGGTGGGCACTGGCTCAAAAGCATCGGGATTATTTCGGTTTTCGAGAAACTTCAAACCTACCTGTGGGAACAAGGCGTAGATCAGCACATCGTCAATGGCTTGTTCGGCTTCGTGGAGTGCAATGTTGCTTTCGCCAGCAAGCTTCGTGAGTTCAGCGCTTAAGGCTTCCAGCTCATCATCGAGCAGATCGGCCGGACGCACTGTGATCACCTCGGCACCGTCCAGCACTTTAGCTTGCAAGGCCGCATCGACCGGTGCCGGCGTCGCGCCATATTCGCCTTTTAGAACGCCGGCGGTTTCTTTTGAGATCGATTTATAGCGTTCACCAGTCAGGACATTGAGTACCGCCTGGGTGCCAACGATTTGCGAAGTGGGCGTCACCAGGGGCAAGTAACCCAGGTCTTTTCTGACCAGTGGAATCTCTGCTAACACCTCGTCGAGACGATCTTCTGCACCCTGCTCCCGCAACTGACCTTCCATATTGGTCAACATACCACCCGGCACCTGAGCCACCAGAATCCGAGAGTCGATACCGAGCAGAGAACCTTCAAATTTGGCGTATTTTTTTCGCACCTCTCGAAAATAGGCAGCAATCTCCTCCAGTAATTTGATATTCAAACCGGTATCCCGAGGGGTGTCCTGCAAGATAGCCACTAAGGCTTCGCTAGGTGAATGGCCGTAGGTCATGGACATGGAAGATATAGCGGTATCGACGTTATCTATGCCCGCCTCGACACATTTGAGGTAAGTAGCCGTGGACATACCCGTGGTGGCATGGCAATGCATGTGAATTGGAATATTGACGGCTTTTTTTAGCCGAGATACCAGCTCAAAGCCCGTATAGGGCGTCAGCAAACCGGCCATATCCTTAATGCAAATAGAATCCGCTTTCATGTCTTCGAGGCGACGGCCCATATCTACCCAAAGATCGATGGTGTGTACCGGGCTAACCGTATAGGAAATAGTACCCTGAGCATGCTTGCCAACCTTATTGACGGCGGCGAGAGCTGTCTCCAGGTTGCGCATGTCATTCATGGCATCAAAGACACGGAAGACATCTATGCCGTTAACTGCCGCGCGTTCGACAAAACGCGTCACCACATCGTCGGCATAATGCCGATAACCCAGAATATTTTGCCCACGAAACAACATTTGTTGCGGGGTATTGGGCATGGCTTTCTTTAATTCTCGGAGACGATCCCAGGGGTCTTCACCCAGGTAGCGGATGCATGCATCAAACGTCGCGCCGCCCCAGGTTTCGAGGGACCAATAACCGACCCGGTCAAGTAAAGCCGCCACCGGCAGCATATCGTCTATCCGTAAGCGGGTAGCAAACAGGGATTGATGCGCATCGCGCAACACCACTTCGGTTAATCCCAGAGCTTTGTTATTGTCTACCATGCATCCTCACTGTTGCGCGATCACCTGGGTCGTTGATATCAAGGTGTCGATGTTAACTTGTTGATATTGGTTTATTAACACTAAGCCATAGATCATGCTTTATAAAGAATCATTAGGTCGAATCACTACTGCTTAGCTAGCACGATGTTGATCAATTGCCGCCTGAACAATCTTCCTAGTCAATGGATCAACGGCTGTCGCTACCGAAGCGCCCGGATCAATACTGACTAAAGGAGCTAAAGGCTCTGGAAAAAATTTTTCAATAAATCTGGATAACAGGCTTATCGCCACCACCAGAGCCAGGAGAAAAACAAAAACCGAACCCATCCCGTAAAGCATCATATCGATACCCTGGTCTAGTAAAGTGCTTTCACTGGCAATGTTTTGCATTATTGTATCCTTCATTCTCATCGCTCAAGCGGAGATTCAATCGTTAAATACCGACCTCCGTTACATCAGCGAGGAGCCTCAGCCTGGCGACAACGGGACGGGCATTATACACAAGCATAATTCCTGCCAAAAACCATTTGGCGAATTATATTGAGATCTGTCCCATTAGGCTTGCAAGCCCTCAATCGAGTTGCAATCAGGCTTGGGATCACTACAATCCGCCACTCTCATCTAAGCACCCCGCCCATGAATATTGTTCAGCTGCTTGATCAAAAGATACGTAAAGCCATGACTGAAGCGGGCGTACCCGATAACCTGCCCCCGCGCATCGCTATAAGCGCAAAACCAGAATTTGGTGATTTCCAGGCCAATGGTGCTCTGGCTGCGGCTAAACAGCTGCGCCAGAATCCTCGTGAATTAGCCACCGCAATCCTCTCTCATCTGGATCTGGAAGATGAAGGTATCGCCGAGCGCGTCGATATCGCTGGCCCTGGATTTATCAACATCCACCTCGCTGACAGCTTTCTCGCCCAGGCAGCCACTGAATTAGGCCTGCAAACCGCAGCAAATGGCGATAGAACGCTATCCACAGCGACACAGCCAGAAACCATTGTGGTCGATTATTCCTCGCCTAATCTCGCCAAAGAGATGCACGTTGGTCATCTCCGCAGCACCATTATCGGCGATGCCATGGTCCGGATTCTGGAATATGTCGGTCACACCGTTATTCGTCAGAACCATATGGGCGACTGGGGCACACAATTCGGCATGTTGATCGCCGAACTAGAAGAACAATTGGGTGAAGGTGAACAACCCGAGCTGGCATTAAAAGACCTTGAGGGTTTTTACCAGCAAGCCAAAACTCACTTTGATGCTGATCCGGGCTTTGCCGACAAAGCCCGCAATTACGTGGTGAAGTTACAGTCCGGGGATCAACACTGTCGTGCACTATGGCAGCAGTTTATCGATATATCTATCGCCCATAGCGAAGCCATTTATCGCCAGCTCAACGTCACGTTAAGTGCTGAGCATATCTACCCAGAAAGTGCTTACAACGATGACTTAGCGGGTGTCGTCACATCCTTACAAAAACTAGGTTTAGCAAAGGAAGACCAGGGTGCCATGCTGGTCTTCCTCGATGAACTCGCCGACAAAAAAGGTAAGCCCAGCCCCGTTATCATCCAAAAATCTGACGGCGGCTACCTTTACGCGACCACTGATCTGGCCGCACTGGCTTATCGAGCTAAGCACTTAAAGGCCGACCGAGTGCTGTATTTTATCGATGCACGACAAAGTCTGCATATGAAGCAGATATTCACTGTGGCTAGGAAAGCCGGTTTTGTTCCTGAGACCATCAAGCTCGAACACCTGCCTTTCGGCACCATGATGGGTACTGACGGCAAACCCTTTAAAACCCGCGGCGGCGGCACGGTAAAACTTGCTGATTTGCTCACTGAAGCGCTGGAGAAAGCAACAATCCTGATCAAGGAAAAAAATCCTGACCTCAGCCCGGAAGATCAGCTCGACGTGGCTCGAAAAGTGGGCATCGGCGCTGTCAAATACGCTGATCTCAGTAAAACCCGCACCAACGATTATCTATTCAGCTGGGACAGCATGCTCAGCTTTGAGGGCAATACCGCACCTTATCTGCAGTACGCCTATACGCGAATACGGAGTATTTTTCGCAAGGCTGAAAGTAGTGCCAACAATGAAAAGCCAGAACAAACAGGGAGTACATCTGCCGAAACCGTCGCCTCAACCATTACGATCACCAGTAAGGCGGAAAAAGCCCTGGTTTTACAGGTACTGGCCTTCGACGGCACCGTCCTTCAGGTCGCCAACGATGGCTTGCCTCATACCCTGTGTAATTATCTTTATGAGCTGGCGAGCGCCTTTATGACATTTTATGAGCACTGCCCCATCCTCAAAGACGATGTGGCACCTGAGCTAAGAAGCAGCCGTTTACAACTCTGCGAATTAACCGCTGGTACGCTTAAAAAAGGCTTGGAATTACTGGGCATTGAAACCATGGAGCGCATGTAGCCCGACTGAAGCGTGATAAAAAGCTAGGGCCAGATACCGCGCTGGGCGGTCACTCTTGCCAATCGCTCTACACCCAGGGTTAAGGCTGCCGTGCGTAGGTCGAGGGGGTAAGGCTCGCTGTCATCACTGTTGTCCTGAGCAGTTTCTATCGTTGACGTTGCTACTGCGCGTCCATCTATTGCGCGCCCACCTAAGCTCGACTCAACACCCTGAGCGTCCGCCGCCTTCCGCTGAAGTTCCTGCCACCGGTTAACCACCGCGTCGGTACTTTTGCGCATGCGTTTGTGCAACCTGGCATTGATGTCGTCCAGTTCCCACTGGCTATTGTCGAGGTTTTGCAACCATTCGTAATAGCTAACCGTGACACCACCTGCATTGGCCAGAATATCCGGTAGCACCCAGATATTTCTCCTGGCCAGTATTCGATCAGCGGCCGGCGTAACCGGGCCATTGGCTGCCTCGACAATAATGCGTGCTTTAATCTTGTCGGCATTATGGGCACAAATTTGTTGACTCAAAGCCGCGGGGATCAAAATATCGCAATCCAGCTCAAGCAGAGCATCATTGGTAATGGTCATGGTTTCCGGCAAACCCACCAGCGTCCCGTGCTCCAGTTTGTAGGCGATAGCTGCGGCCAGATCAATACCATCCTCCCCGAAGATAGCACCCTGGGAATCACTGAGCGCGATAATCCTTGCTCCAGATTCCTGAAACAATTGTGCAGCTACAGCACCGACGTTGCCAAAGCCCTGTATCGCAACCCGCGCACCTGTCAATTCAATCAATTCAGGCACTAAACCCCTGGCAATAAAGTGTTCGGTAACGTCACGGCAGCCCCGCGCCGTTGCTTCACGACGCCCTTCTGAACCACCCAACAACAAGGGCTTGCCAGTGACTACTGCATGGTTGTTGTTACCCTGGTGCATGACATCGTAGGTATCGTAAACCCAGGACATGGTTTGCTCATTGGTATAGAGGTCAGGAGACGGGATATCGATATGGGGGCCAATATTATCGCCCAGCTCGGAGATAAAACGGCGAGTGATACGACGTAATTCACCTTCAGATAAATGCTTCGGGTCACAGATAACACCACCCTTGGCACCCCCAAATGGCACCTCTATGAGGGCACACTTCCAGGTCATCAATGATGCAAGCGCAGTCACCTCGTCCAGGTCAACCATCGGGTGAAAACGAATGCCGCCTTTGCCCGGCCCCAGGGTTCTGCTATGCACGACTCGATAGCCCTTGAAAACCTCGATAGAACAATCATCCATCTCGATCGGGAAGGTCACACTAATCACCCGCTTGGGGTT
>CALLDA010000239.1 GCA_937998635.1 uncultured Pseudomonadales bacterium | reverse complement strand
TTACCAATCACATCAAAAGTCTCCGTGCCGTCGATAGCGTAGGTCTTGCGATTTTCACCGGCTTTAAACTCCAGTGGCATCACGCCCATGCCGACCAGGTTGGTGCGGTGAATACGCTCGAAGCCTTCGGCGACAATCGCTTCAACACCGGCCAAACGCACACCCTTGGCCGCCCAGTCGCGGGATGAACCCTGACCGTAGTCGGCACCGGCGACAATAATCAGCGGCTGCTTGCGCTCCATGTAGGTTTCAATGGCTTCCCACATGCGGCTGACTTTGCCTTCCGGCTCAATACGCGCTAGCGAACCCTGCCTGGTTTCACCGTTTTCCTGCACCATTTCGTTAAACAGTTTGGGGTTGGCAAAGGTAGCGCGCTGGGCCGTTAGGTGGTCACCCCGGTGGGTGGCGTAGGAGTTAAAGTCTTCTTCAGGCAAGCCCATTTTATCGAGGTAGGCACCGGCTGCACTGTTGAGCTGAATAGCATTCGATGGCGAAAGGTGGTCGGTGGTGATGTTGTCGCCCAGCACGGCCAGGGGACGCATGCCTTTCATGGTGCGCTCACCGGCCAGTGCGCCTTCCCAGTACGGGGGGCGGCGAATGTAGGTGGTTTGCGGACGCCAGTCGTAGAGTGGGCTGATCTGCTCGCCCGTCTCTTCGGTGAGATCAAACATGGGAATGTAGATATCGCGGAACTGCTGGGGCTTGACGCTAGCGGCAACAATGGCGTCGATCTCTTCATCGCTGGGCCAGATATCTTTCAAGGTGATGTCGTTGCCGCTTTGATCCTTACCCAGTACATCTTTTTCAATATCGAAACGGATGGTACCGGCAATGGCGTAGGCAACAACCAATGGTGGCGAGGCCAAAAAGGCCTGCTTGGCGTGGGGATGAATACGGCCGTCAAAGTTGCGGTTGCCCGACAGGACAGCGGTTGAATATAAATCGCGATCAATAATTTCCTGCTGAATCACTGGGTCGAGCGCACCGCTCATACCGTTACAGGTGGTGCAGGCAAAGCCGACGATGCCAAAGCCGAGTTTTTCCAGCTCTGGCAGCAAACCCGCCTCTTCCAAATACAGCTGGGCGACTTTTGAGCCGGGGGCGAAGGAGGTTTTCACCCAGGGCTTGCGGGTCAAACCCAGCTTATTGGCGTTGCGGGCAATCAGTGCCGCCGCAATAACATTGCGCGGGTTACTGGTATTGGTACAGCTGGTGATGGCGGCGATAATCACCGCGCCATCGGGCATCAAGCCCTCTTCATTTTCAACCACACCGGAGATGCCACGGGCGGCCAACTCAGACGTTGGCACGCGGGCATGGGGATTGGATGGCCCAGCAATGGTGCGCACCACGGTGGAGAGATCAAAACTCAACACTCGGGGGTAAACGGCGGTTTTCAGGCTGTCGGCCCAGAGACCAGTATGCCTGGCGTAAGTCTCAACCAGTTTCACTTGCTCGGCGTCGCGACCAGTAATCGTCAAATAGTCGATGGTCTGCTGGTCGATGTAGAACATCGCCGCCGATGCACCAAACTCAGGTGTCATATTCGAAATCGTTGCACGGTCACCGAGGCTCAAATTAGCGGCACCTTCACCGAAGAATTCAAGATAGGAGGAAACCACTTTTTCGTTGCGCAGGTATTCGGTCAACGCCAGCACGATGTCGGTGGCGGTAATACCGGGCTGAGCTTTGCCGGTCAGCTCAACACCGATAATGTCGGGCAGGCGCATATAGGAGGGCCGACCCAGCATGACGGTTTCGGCTTCAAGACCACCCACACCCAGGGCGATGACACCCAGAGCATCAACGTGAGGGGTATGACTGTCGGTGCCAACCAATGTATCAGGGAAAGCCACGCCGTCGCGGGACTGAATCACCGGCGACATTTTCTCTAGATTGATTTGATGCATGATGCCGTTGCCGGGCTGAATCACATCGACGTTTTTAAAGGCTTTTTTGGTCCAGTTAATAAAGTGAAAGCGGTCATCGTTGCGACGGTCTTCTATGGCGCGATTCAGTTCAAAAGCGTCTTTTTCAAAACCCGCATGTTCAACGGCCAGGGAGTGGTCGACGATCAATTGCGTCGGCACCACCGGATTCACTTCTGCAGGGTCACCACCTTTCTCGGCGATGGCATCGCGCAGACCAGCCAGATCAACCAGAGCCGTTTGACCGAGAATGTCGTGACACACGACGCGTGCCGGATACCAGGGGAAGTCGAGATCTTGTTTGCCTTCGATGATTTGCTTCAGCGAGTCGGTCAGCACTTCGGGCTCACAGCGGCGCACCAGGTTTTCGGCATAAACGCGCGAGACATAGGGCAGCTTGGCGTAGGCACCGGGCTCAATGGCGTCGACTGCAGCTTGAGTGTCGAAATAATCCAGTTGGGTGCCGGGTAGGGATTTACGGTATTCAGTATTCATAATGCAGCCTTCACAATCTAGTATTTATCAACAAACATACCCAATAAATTACTTAAATAAATCTTCATAAGCTCTTGATATTAAAAAAGGAGTACCGAAAAACGATGCTCCTTTTTTGCTTAGCCATCTGCCAACAGCACAAGCTACCCGCAGACAACAGAGACCGAAATTAACGCTCGTCAATAGCAGGTACGGCACGCATATCTGGCCCGGTGTACTCGGCACTGGGGCGGATAATACGGTTGTCGGCGCGCTGCTCAAAGACGTGAGCGGCCCAACCCGTAAGACGCGACATAACGAAAATCGGAGTGAACAGTTTGGTGGGAATACCCATAAAGTGGTAGGCCGATGCATGGAAAAAGTCGGCGTTACAGAACAACTTCTTCTCGCGCCACATGACCTCTTCACAACGTACCGATACAGGATAGAGCACGGTATCGCCAACGTCTTTACCGAGCTTTTCAGCCCACTCTTTAATAATGGCGTTACGGGGATCGGAGTCTGCATAAATCGCGTGACCAAAGCCCATGATCTTATCTTTACGGGCCAGCATGCCCATCATTTCTTCCTCGGCATTATCGGCGCTGGTGAAGCCTTCAATCATGTCCATCGCCGCTTCATTGGCACCACCGTGCAGTGGGCCACGCAGGCTGCCAATCGCTGCGGTAACACAGGAGTGCAGATCGGACAGGGTTGATGCGCAAACACGAGCCGTAAAAGTCGAGGCATTGAACTCATGCTCAGCATAGAGAATTAACGAGACATTCATCACCCGCTCATGCAGCTCGTTGGGCTTTTCGCCACGGAGCATATGCAGGAAGTGCGCGCCGACAGATTCATCATCAGTTTCGGTCTCAATTTTGATGCCGTCATGGCTGAAGCGATACCAGTAACAAATAATTGACGGGAAGGCCGCGAGTAGACGATCAGTCGCAGCTTCTTGCTGGGCGAAGTCGGTCTCAGTTTCAAGGTTACCCAGGAAAGAACA
>CALLDA010000238.1 GCA_937998635.1 uncultured Pseudomonadales bacterium | reverse complement strand
GTTTCTCTGGTTATCCATCCTCAAAACCCCTACGTACCCACATCTCACGCCAATGTCCGAATGTTTATCGCCGAGAAGGAAGGCCAGGAGCCGGTGTGGTGGTTTGGCGGGGGCTACGACTTAACGCCTTATTACGGCAATGTCGATGACTGTCGCGACTGGCATCGAGAAGCAAAAAACGCCTGCGATCCCTTCGGCGCGGATATCTACCCCCACTTTAAAAACTGGTGTGACGAATATTTTTTCCTGCGCCACCGCAACGAAGCACGGGGTGTCGGCGGCCTGTTTTTTGACGACTATAACGCACAGAGTTTTGCCCACAGCTTCGACCTGATGCGCGCCATAGGCGACAGTTACATCAAAGCTTATTCGCCCATCGTCGAACGCCGTAAAGATACCCCTTTCGGCGACACTGAGCGACAATTTCAACTTTATCGACGGGGTCGTTACGTAGAATTTAACCTGGTTCAGGATAGAGGCACGATCTTTGGCCTGCAGACCGGTGGCCGCACCGAATCTATCCTCATGTCATTACCGCCACTGGTGCGCTGGCAATATGACTGGCAACCTGAAGCCAATAGCCCAGAAGCCGAGCTGTACGACACCTTCTTGCCTGTCCGAGACTGGCTAGCGTCTGGTTAAAACAATCGTTAATACACCTGTTTAAACACTTTTTAATCGCCCATCAGGGAATAAAAACTACAACCATGTCTGATAAATATGCCGTATTCGGCAACCCCGTAGCCCATAGCCGCTCCCCGGATATCCATGCTGCTTTTGCGGTACAAACTGGCGAAGACATTGAATATGGTCGAATTTTGGTTCCGGACGAAAAATTCAGGGAAACCGCACTTGAGTTTATTAAACATGGCGGGCAGGGTTTTAATGTCACCGTGCCCTGTAAAAAAGATGCCTTCCAGTTCGCAGACCACCTAACCCCCCGTGCCCGACGAGCCGGTGCGGTGAATACGCTTATCGTCCAACCGGGCAAGAAAGTTCTCGGTGACAATACCGACGGTAAAGGTCTGGCTACTGATCTTATCGACAACCTCAAGTGGCCAGTTGCTAATAAGCGCGTCTTGATATTGGGTGCCGGTGGCGCGGTGCGTGGCGTGCTAGAGCCTTTGCTAGCCCTCAAACCTCAGGCTGTGGTGTTGGGTAATCGCACTCCCGCCACCGCGCGAATTCTTGCCACAGAGTTTGCTGAACTGGGTGAAGTCACCGGCGGTAGCTACGAGAGTCTCCATAAAAAATCGGCTTTTGATCTAATTATCAATGGCACCAGTGCCAGCCTGGATGGCGAACTGCCACCCCTGTCCGCCGAACTGATCGGCGAGAATTGCTGCTGTTACGATATGATGTACGGGCCGAAACCCACTGTCTTTATGGTATGGGCGAGTGAAAATGGTGTCGAACAGGTCTCCGACGGTCTCGGTATGTTGGTCGAGCAGGCCGCTGAATCTTTTGCTTTGTGGCGTAAAAAGACACCCGATACCGCACCTGTCATCGCCCAAATCAGGCGCGACTTACAAAACGGCTAAGCTTTCTTTATAAGCCTGCTCATCTGCGCCCTTCATCTTTTTCTGCACTGAAACTATTTGTGTGCCTGCTGCTGCGGGATTAGCATGTCCAGCATTCGTCTATTTTTACATCCCCTTAAAAGCTAGCTATTAAAGAGATTCCCAATGAAAACCCAACAAGTATTCCGGGCCTATCCCCACAATATCGACGAGGCCAATGAGGCCGTAAAAACCCACTTTTGCGCACGCTGCGGAACCCGCTGCGAACACGACCAGGGTGAAGGCGGTATCCGTTCCATCTGCACCGCCTGTAATTTTGTTCATTATAAAAACCCCCAGCCTGCAATCGCCGTACTCATTGAGCGCGATAATCATTTCGTGCTCGGCAAGCGCATCTCCAAAAGTCTGGGTCACGGCCAGTGGTGTATGCCTTGCGGCTATGTGGAATACCATGAGGACTACCTCAGCGCGGCGGTGCGGGAGGTCAAAGAAGAAACCACCGTGGATGTGCGGATCAAGTCCATTATCAGTGTCGTGACGAACTACCTGAAACCTAATATTCACTCTCTAGTGACAGTGCTTAGCGCCGAGATAGTGTCCGGCGAGATACAGGCGGCCGATGGCATGGAAGAAGTGGCCTGGTTTCCCTACACCGGCGAGTTTCCAGAAATGGCTTTTGAGGCCGACACCCACATTATCAGCCGCTATTTTGAGACTGACCTGGTGGGCGCGCCCGTGGATCTCAACTACGCCAAATAAAGGTGTTCTGGTCGATCTGAACTACTCTAGATAAATATAAATAATAAAGGGGTGGGCAAAATGAGGAAGAATATTCTCGAAGGCTACAACGTTCTCGATCTCTCGCAGCATCTCGCGGGGCCAAGCACAACTCGGCTTATGGCGGAGATGGGTGCCCGTGTCATCAAGGTCGAGCTAGCCCCAGATGGCGACCCGACACGCAGAATAGGCTATTTCGAAGATGGCAGAAGCGCCTATTTCGTCCAGCAAAATCGGGGTAAAGAAAGCCTCTGTATCGATGTCAAACATGAAAAGGGCCTGGCGGTATTAAAAGACCTGGTGAAAAAGGTCGACGTGGTGCTGGAGAATTTCGCGCCCGGTGTTATGAAGAACATCGGCATCGACTGGCCGGTAGTTCATAAGCTTAATCCCCAGGTCATTATGTGCTCCATCTCCGCGCTGGGTCAGACCGGCCCGCTGGCCCACTTGCCGGGCATCGACTACATCGCCCAGGCCTATGCCGGGGTTACCGACTTGATCGGTGAACCCGACGGGCCACCCAGTTTGCCCATGCTCGCCATGGGCGACGTCATGACCGGCATGCATGCGCTGGCAGCGATTAATGGGGCTCTGCTGGATCGCGCAAAAACCAACGAGGGTCAGTATCTGGATATAAGCCTGGTCGATAGCTATTACCATTGCCACGAACTCAGCGTCCAAATGAACAGCTGTACGAAGGGCAAGGTCCAGGCCAAACGCTGCGGTGCCCATCACTCCGCAGTGGCCCCAATGGGCGTATTCAAAGGCAATGAGGGTTATGTCGTGCTAGCACCCCTGCGCCACTGGCGAGCGTTTTGCAAAATTATCGGTCGAGAAGACCTGATTACCAATGACAAATTTTCCACGGCAACGGCGCGGGTTAAAAACCGCTTCGAACTAGCGGAGATTATTGAACACTGGCTTCAATCCTGTGACAGCGACGCCGATGCCATCGCCCAGCTGGAAGCCCAACGCATCACCGTGGCGCCGGTAATGACCGTGGCACAAACCATGGAACACCCCCATTTTATAGAGCGCGGCACCGTGCGCACCATTCACGACCGCATCCTCGGTGATTTCCAGATACCAGGCATGCCTCTGCGCTTTTCCAAATACCCTGACCTACCCCCGCTGGAAGCACCGTTTCTGGGAGAACATAACGCGCAGGTACTAGAGGATTTCCTCGGTTATTCCGCAGATCAAACTGCCGCTATCGAACAAGCGGGTATTCTGGTGAGTAAGGACCGATAAGTAATAAGCCTGCCTGCCTTGACTTGTTTTATCCCTTACGCGTCGACCTCCTTATTAAGCAGTTGGCCAGCGAAATTAAATACCACTCTATTGTTCTTAAGGACGCTGGTATTCCTGAATTGCGCCTTAATATCTTGAGGAGTGTGCCAGTTAGCCTTGATGGATTCTGTGTACCATGCTTCGCTGACTTAGCATGATGACCCATTGCCTTTAATTGCCCCCTGTACAAACACTTTGGCGCGCAAGGGTTTCAAAGTAAACTGCCTCCAGGCTTTTACAAACACTCATCCTTTCATGGAGTTCAATATCTAAATGAGCTGGCAAACGACCAGAGGCGAGTACCCCTCTACCCGCATGCGACGCAATCGCCGTGATGATTTCTCCAGGCGTCTGACCCGCGAAAACCGGCTGTCTTGTGATGATCTGATTCTGCCGGTGTTTGTGCTGGACGGTGATAATCAGCGCGAAGCGATTGCTTCGATGCCCGGTGTTGAGCGGTTATCCATAGACCTCTTGCTTGATCAGGCTCGAGATTGTATTGAGCTGGGAATTCCGACCATGGCTTTGTTTCCGGTGACGCCCGCCGAGCAAAAGAGTCTCGACGCGGCTGAGGCCTGGAACCCGGACGGGCTGGCGCAGAGGGCGGTAAAAGCCCTCAAGAATGCCTTCCCTGAGTTGGGCGTGATTACCGATGTCGCTCTCGATCCTTTCACCACCCACGGGCAGGACGGCATTTTGGGCCAAGGTGGTGATAAGCCCGGTGGTGACGAGGGTTACGTGCTTAACGATGTCACCGTCGAGGCCCTGTGCAAACAGGCCTTATCTCATGCTGAGGCGGGCGCAGATATCGTCGCGCCCTCGGATATGATGGATGGTCGTATCGGGGCGATTCGGGCGGTGCTGGAAAACTCAGGGCATGCCAACACCCGTATTCTGGCCTATTCTGCCAAATACGCTTCGAGTTATTACGGCCCATTTCGGGATGCGGTGGGTTCTGCGGGCAATTTGAAAGGCGGCGATAAATTCAGCTATCAGATGGATCCAGCCAACAGCGACGAGGCTTTACATGAGTGTGCTCTGGATTTGGCGGAGGGCGCAGACATGATTATGGTCAAGCCGGGCATGCCTTATCTGGATATTCTCCGACGGGTTAAGGACGAGCTAAAAGCGCCGACGTTTGTCTATCAGGTCAGTGGTGAATACGCTATGCACCAGGCGGCGTTTGCTAATGGTTGGCTGGACCGCGATGCGGTGATGCTTGAATCCCTGCTGGCCTTTAAGCGTGCCGGGGCCGATGCCATTCTCACTTATTTTGCCCTGGACGCTGCTCGGCTCCTCAACAAGTAAATCATCGTGAACCAGGCCTTTGCCCTATTGTTGCCCTTCCTGCAGGACGATGCTCATCTGGATAACCCGGTACGTTGTTTATTGGTTGCCGATGAAAATCTTTGGGACGTAGATTTTTCTGGCATTGATAAAGACACCAAAGTCATCAGCAATCGCTTTGATATCGCCCAGACCGCCTCCACAGCAGGTTTAGCCGCGCAGTTTAATGATTTCGATTTTGGTGCTTATCCACCCGCTTATTTCGCCCGTATTTGCTATCGGATATCAAAAGAAAAAACCGTGGTTGAACATATTATTGATCAGGCTTTGAAGTTGCTAAGTGATGGCGGAGAGCTGATTTTATGCGGCGCTAAAAATGAAGGCCTTAAACGCTTCGCAAAGGTTGCCGCCGAACGTTTTGATAGCTCCGCCAATGCACGTAAACATGGTGCCCTGTATCTCGCTCGGATAATCAAACCGCCGAAAGCATCCGAACGCGAGCTACCAACAGGGAGTTCGGAAGACACCTCAGAATACGACAAACTCATCCCGGTAAGAATTGACGACGAAACCACGCTGTATACAAAAGCTGGAGGCTTCGGCTCCGGGAAGATTGATCAGGGCAGCAAGATGCTGGCGGGCTATCTAGACAAGTTTTTTGAGGATTTCCAGACCCCGCCTGATAGCCTGTTAGATCTCGGGTGTGGCTACGGTTATTTAACGGCTTGTGCGGCTAAATTTGGTATAGCGTATATGGTGGCAACAGATAACTGTGCGGCGGCCATCGATACTTCTCAGGCCAATATGACGCGCTTACATATCCCGGCCGAGGTAATTGCCGACGATTGTGCTCAGGGCATCACTGCGAAATTTGATGTCGTTGTCTGCAACCCACCATTTCATCAGGGTTTTAATACAGCTTCGGCGCTCACTGAAAAATTTGTCCGATCTGCGGCTCAACATTTAAAACCCGGTGGTAGGGCTTTGTTTGTCGTCAACCAATTTGTGCCGCTGGACAAAATAGCCAGTCGAGTGTTTCGTGATGTAGGCGTGGTTGAGCGAGACCAAAGCTTCAAACTTATCGTTATGAGCGGTGCTTCTAACCCCTGGTAACTTAATGTCCCGTCGGGAAATCAGGCTTACAAAGCTGTCGCCTGGCCCAGCAACTGTTGCAGGCGATTGCGAAGCGCCGAACCCACGGCGCTGTAACTGATTCCACGGCGAGCAAATTGCTCGGCCAGTTGCTGTTTGCCCTGAATAAGATAACTGCTGGCCAGCACCAGATAGACTTCTCCCGAGCGGGCGTCAAGCCGCTGAGCGCGTTCAGCCACGGCAATGGCTTTGTCAGGATCATCATTGCGGTAATGTCCCCAGGCTTCGTCAATTAGACTTTGTACGGCCCTTTGTGCGGGTTTTTCTGCGGAAGTAGAGGGAGCGATTTCGTATTCTGGTTCGATGGGTTTTGTTGACTCTTCTAGCTTTTGCCCCGGCCTGGTATCGGCATTAGAGGTATCAGAGCTTGAGGCAACAGATGGCGAGGAGGTATAAACCGGTACCGAGCCGGTTTGCCGTATCGGCGCACAGGCCGCTAACAATATTAGCGAGCCCATTAATGTGGTAGTACGAATCAGATGTTTAAAGCTCATAGGATATCCGCAGATTATAATTAGCCGTTAGCAGGGATTTAAAACGTGGTTTTTGGAGCTTACCAGCGGAAAATATCCTTCAACCAGTCGACAACTTTACCACTCTTGCGCCGCCCACATGCAGTATAAGAACTTGGCTCACTGCCTTTTATAAAGGGTAAATATCTGGATTGCTCACATTGCTCGTCGGTGAGTAATCCGCTGACTGGGTCTATCCACTCATAAACCACATTTTCAGGCTGGGTGAACGCGAAGGATGAAACCCCAATACCGGCCATAATTTTTGTCCAAAGCTTGAGCGCCCCGGAAGATCCGGTAATAGGCATTTCACCGTTGTCGTCGCGGCCCACCCACACCACGGTCAGGTAGTTACCACCAAAGCCTGCAAACCAACTGTCCCGTTGGTCATTGGAGGTACCAGTTTTTCCGGCCAGCACAGTACTACCGGGCAGAACGCGGTAAGCGCCTTTGCCGGTGCCCTCCCGCATGACTACCTGCATGGCATATTGCAGTAAGTGCATCACACCTGGCTGAAACCGCGCCGAGCTTTGCCGAGGATATCTTTTTAGAGGCTCATTTTCTGTGGTGTAAACCGAGTCGATGCTGCTCAGGGGGCTGTAATAGCCATCGCTGGCGATGGTGTGGTACAGGCCTGCCACGTCAAAAGGTGACATGGTGACTGCCCCCAGCGTCAGTGCAGGAACCTCGGCTATGGGTCGCTCATAGCCCAGTGCGCGGATGGTGTCGGCGACGTGGTTGATACCCAGGTTTACCCCTAAACGTGCAGTCGACTGATTGTATGATCGACCCAGGGCTTCATAGAGCGGCACATCACCGTGATCCTGATGATCAAAATTGCGCGGCCGCCACAGCTCACCATCATCCAGCCTTTTATTAAACTCACTGTCATCAAGCAGGGTAGCGAGGGTATAAGTTTGGGCTTGCTCCAGAGCAGCTAAATATACGGCAGGCTTAATGGTTGAACCCACCGGACGGCGAGCATCCAGCGCTCGGTTAAAACCGGCAAAGCCTGCCTGCCGCGAACCGGCGACGGCCACGACCTCACCGGTACCAACTCGGACAATCACCGCCGCTGCCTGCAAGCTAGCTTTTTTGATGCCTTTATTTCGCTCCAGTTTGCTTAATTCACTCGCCAGTGTGTTCTGCAAGGTGTTTTGCACCTGGGGGTCAAAGCGGGTGAATATCCGCAAACCTTCGGAGCGAAGGTCATTATCCTGATAATCTTTGCGCAACTGGCGTCGAGTCAAATCAAGATAAGCTGGGAATAAATTGGTATTGGTGCCCGGACTGGTAGAAATATCGAGAGCTTTAGCTTTCGCCTGTTTTGCACTTGTCTGATCGAGGACTTGCTGGCTTTCAAGTTGATCAATAACCAGGTTTCTTCGCGCCAGGGCCCGTTCCGGGTGCCGCCGAGGATCGTAATAAGATGCACCCTTGGCGAGTCCAGTTAGCAGGGCGATTTGATGTACATCCAGCTCCTTCAGGGGCTGGCGAAAATAATGGCGACTGGCCATGCCAAAGCCGTGGATGGCTCTTTTCCCGGATTGACCCAAATATATCTCATTAATGTAGGCTTCGAGAATCTCGCCTTTGCTGTAATGAACTTCGAGCAATACTGCCATGATGGCTTCTATGCCCTTGCGCAACAGGGTTCGCTCAGCACTCAGGTAAAAATTCTTTACCAGCTGCTGGGTGATGGTGCTGCCGCCCTGACTCATTTTGCCGGTGCGCAAATTACCGAACATGGCTCGTGCGATCCCTCGCGGGGAAACCCCCCAGTGTTGATAAAAATTTCGGTCTTCCACTGCAAGGAGACTTTCGACCAGAAAGGGTGGCAAACTTTCCAGGCTCACCGGCTCCCGATCCTCCAGATGATCCGGGTAAATACCGCCGATGAGCAGAGGTTCAAGCCGCACCACCGATAATAAGTCACCTCGCTTGTTGGCGACCTTGCTAACACCGCTGCTATCAAATTTAAGTCGAATGTTCTGGGCGGCTTGCGGGCCGTCCCAAAACTCAAAAGCCCGCGCACCGATATCAACCTGGCCGCCAGTCAGGCGGTATTGTCCCGGACCAGGAGTCCCACCTACCTGCCGATAACCCAGCTTTTTTAGCTCCCAAAGCAACTGCTCCTGGCTCAGCGGCAAGCCTTCGTATAATTCCAGGGCACGACTGTAAACGTGGGATGGTAGAGACCACTTGGCCCCCGAAAATTTGCTACGGACGATGATATCCAGCGCTGCTATAAAAATAACGCTGAGCAGCAGGCCAACTAGCACCGAGACCTTAATCAGGCGTTTTATCAAACTCGGTTTTTTACGGGCTGACTTCTTTTTGCGCTTGCCTTGTTTTTTCTTCGCCAAGCTCAACTCCGCTTAATCGCTATGCCATCACAGACCGTGGTTGGTTCTGGTGTGAGGAAGATAAAATTTTATGACTCATCTCGAGCCTAAATCATAACAAGGCACAGGCCTATTTACTCTGCTTAGATGCAGGCGATAATAGCGACCTTCAAAAACAGTATGGACACACGCAAATGGCAGAAAAAAAATACCACGTCTACGGCATTGGTGCGGCCCTGGTGGATACCGAAATAGAAGTGGAAGACCATGAGCTGATCGGCTTTGGTATCGAAAAAGGCCTGATGACACTGGTCGATGAAGAGCGGCAGCAAACCCTTATCGAGCACCTTGAAGACCATCTCACCGTTGCTCGCCGAACCAGTGGCGGCTCGGCGGCCAATAGTATTATCGCGCTGAGCTGCTTTGGCGGTAAAAGTTATTACTCCTGCAAAGTTGCCGATGACGAGAACGGTCGTTTTTATCTGGCCGATCTTGCCGCCGCCGGAGTCGATCATCCCGATGGCAATAATCTGCCGACCGGCACAACGGGAAAATGTCTGGTGTTGATCACCCCCGATGCCGAACGCACGATGAATACCTATCTGGGTATCAGCGAAACGCTTGGCCTTGCTAATCTCGACCTAAGTGCTGTGACAGCGTCGGAGTTTCTGTATTTAGAGGGCTATCTCGTGACCTCGCCCACAGGCCGAACAGCGGCCATCAAAGCCCGAGAACATGCCGAACAAAATGGCACAAGGACGGCGCTTAGCCTGTCAGACCCCGGCATGGTGGCACATTTTCGAGAGGGTCTTGATGACATGATTGGCGAAGGCGTCGACTTATTGTTTTGCAATCGCGAAGAGGCGATGGCCTGGACTGGACAAAGCGATATGGTCGGGGTTATCGAGGCAATGAAATCGACAGCCGCAACTTTCGCCATTACCCTGGGTTCAGAAGGCGCATTAATTTACGACGGTAAATCCATTCATGAGATTGCATCCACTCCGGTCACTGCTGTGGATACCAACGGCGCAGGCGATATGTTTGCCGGTGCGTTTCTGTACGGTATCACCCAGGGTTTTGATTATGCCAAAGCTGGCCGACTGGCGAGTATTGCCGCCGCTACCGTGGTCACTCAGTTCGGTCCGCGCTTACACATTGACCAACATAAAGGCATCCTTGAGTCACTACAAAATTGATCCTCAATAAACTTATGAGTCCGTACTCAGGACAAATATTAGCTCACGGAAAGAATTTTTCCATCGGCTGGGGAGTGGCAATAAAGAACCCTTGCGCATAGTCAACGCCGATCTGCTCCAGGATGGTCAACTGGGCCTGATTCTCGACACACTCCGCGATAGTCGCGATACCCATCACCTGGGCCAGATGATTGATGGTGCTGACCATAGAATAATCGACATCATTTAATTCTATGTTATGAACAAAACCGCCATCAATCTTCAGGAAATCCACAGGCAGCTCCTTGAGGTAGGCAAAAGAAGACAGGCCGCTACCAAAATCATCCAGCGAAAAATAACAACCTTTGGCCTTGAGGGCATGGATTAAATCGAGGGCTCGATCAAATTGCCGAACTGCCGCAGTTTCGGTAATTTCAAATTGTAGTTGATGAGGATTCATTTTCGATTCATCAATCAACTTAAGTAAATCATCTTTAAATCGCTCATCGCTGATAGTAGCGCCAGAAAGATTAACCGCTATTCGCAACTCCGGTTTCTTGCTTAGTTTTTTGGCGCTCAGCTCGGTAATCACCTGTCTCACCACCCAGCGATCTATGTCATCGATAAGACCATAAAGCTCTGCGGCGGGAATAAATTCTCCCGGCGCTACTAACTGACCCGATTCATCGACCATTCGAACCAGTGCTTCAAAGTGACTATAGTCCTTTACCCCACCATTGATCGCCACAATGGGCTGGTAGTGCAGACGAAAGCGACCTTGTTCAAGTGCCTCACTGATTTTCGGAATCCATTCCCCCGCTTTCCGGCTAACCAGCCCTTCATCCCGTTGTTGGCGAAAAAACACGCGATTGCGGCCACTGTCCTTCGCCGCTGCGCAGGAGGCGGCGGCGCTAACCAGAACATCATGCTCGGAACTCGTGTTATGGTCGATAACTTCCACGCCAATGTTGACGCCAATTTTCAAGCGCCTTTCCTGCCAGGGAAAGGAAAACGCCTTGATTTTAACAAGCAGGTCTTCGATTATCTCGCGGGCCTGCTCGACCATACAATTGAGTAATAAAACCGCAAACTCATCATTACCGATACGCGCTACCAGGTGATCTACGCCGACCACCTGCTGAAGTAACTTGCCACATTCGAACAATAAAGTATCGCCAGCGACTCGCCCCCCAGTATCGTTGACCAATGAAAAATTATGTAGATCGATGTAAAGCAATACGTGGGTCTGTTCGCTGCTGCGCGCTGCTTCTAAGGCCTTAGCTAATTGATTTTCTAAAAACCGGCGGTTGGGTAGCTCGGTTAAGGGGTCGTGATCAGACTGCCAGGATAAACGGCTTGATACCCTCCGTGCTTGTTCAATTAATCTATACACCAGTATACAGCCGGTCAGGGAGTTGTCTCGATCTCTTAGAGGTATCGCCGTAGCGCTTATACGAGTAGGTTCCTGCGACTGCACCTGCAAAAAAGTGTCATCCGGCGTTGTATATACTGAACCACAGCTAAGCGCCTCGTGACCTGGGTTAATGCTCTTACCCCGACCATCCTGCATCGCGATAACGGTCTCGACAGGGACGCCCTGCTCCTGCCCAACACGTATCCCCAGCATTGCCAGGCCGACCGGATTAATTTGTTCGATCAGTCCGTCGCGATCGATCAGGGCAATACCGTCTGCCACCTGGCCAAATACAGCGGCTAACATCTCCCGTTGCCGTTTAATGGTATTTTGCGCGCCGGATTGAGAAGAAAAGTCCTCGCACAACAATACAAAGAGGTCATCCCTGATTGTCGAGGCATAAACAGCGACCCTAAAAGCCCTCGGCTGGCCGTGCAAAGTTGCAGCTTCGATCACACGATCCGAACTTTGCCTAAGACGCTCTTCGATCAAGGCTCGATAATCTTCAATATCGTAGTGTTCGCTCAAGGCCGGGAAGAGCATGCGCACTGGCGTGTCTAGCAGTTGCTGGCGAGAGTATCCGGTTTGTTTTAACAGGGTGTCGCTAACATCCCGAATGATTCCTGAGCTATCGAGACTCAACATAGCGGCGTCGGATGAAGCCAGATAAACGGGGAATTGATCGCTAGCCGGTGCTTGCTCTACGGCTTTCCCAGATAAGTATTCTGGGCCGCTAGCACTGCGCAGGTGAACGGGGTTAAAGGCTGCCTCGGCAAATTCCAGCATACAACCCTGGCCGCCGTTTACCGGCAGGGGAGCAACACTAACACGCGATAAAGGCAATAAGCGGTCACCTCGCGTCATAGAGGTCTCGATCACATCAAGCCGTTGCGAATCAAGATCCTGTGACCAGCCCACTGATTTGCCGGCATCAATTGCCTCCTTAATGGCACGCGCATATTCGCTGCCGATGATGCCTGGTACCAGGGCTTCAAAACACCGACCGGCAGAACGAGTGCCGGCTATCCCGGTCCAGTCATCCATCCAGTTATTCCAGATGACGACGTTCCCGTGCTTATCCAGCACGACTATCCCCTGGTCCTGGTTGTTAATGACTGCAAGTACCAGGTCATTGAGATCACTGAGCGATAAAGCGGCTGACTTATCTCTGGACTCTTGCTTCAAAATTACCTACCTGTCCATGGATGCTTCTCGGGGGTATCCCGTTTAGCCCTGGGACAACAATTCCCGCAAATCGATCATCGCAGCGTTAGCCCGGCTAATATAAGAAACCATGGTCAGTGAATGATTCGCCAGCAGTCCATAACCACTGCCATTTAAAATAATCGGACTCCTCAGCGGTGCTTGTGTCGCCTCTAACTCACGAATAATTTGCTGCACACTGATTCGGGCATTTTTCTTTTCGAGGACATCGGCAAAATCAACTTCTATGGCTTTCAAAAAATGAATAAGCGCCCATGTGGTGCCCCGCGCTTCATAGAAAACATTGTCCAGTTCAAGCCATGGGGTTTGCCGATGGGTCTCTGAGGGTACTGGCGTTGCTTGTTTCGCGGCACTATCGCCAGCAAGGTCGGTGTTGAAGCGACGTTGACCAACGCTGGCTCCCAGGCGCTGAGACAAACTACCCAGCCGGGCTTCGACAGTGCTTAGCCAATAGCGCAGGTTATCTGCACGGGTATAAAACTGAGCGTTGTATTGGTCTTCATCGACCAGACGTTGTAAGTAGCCTCCCAGGTAATTTCGACCTTCCCGGTATTCGGCCTCGGTGGCTGGTAGAACCCAGCTTTCATGATCAAAATTGAACCTCGGCTCAGCCAGAGCAAGATCCTGATCTTCAGTCGACTGGGATTGTGAGCGGGCAAAAGACTCGCGTAGCGCTTTGGCCAGGTCTCTGACCTGAATGATAACGCCGTATTCCCAATTGGGAATATTGTCCAGCAACAGGCCCGGAGGCATTATATCGTTGCTTAAATATCCGCCAGGTTTATCCAGCAGGTTATCTACCACAGTAATAAGGGCTGTTACTGTCGTGACGCCGGGCACTGGATTAGTTGCGCTATCAGGTGTTTCTATCTCCGGTTCCCGGCTCCAGAACCAGGCGAGCACCAGGCACAGAAGAACAGCTATTAGAATGAGCCTGACGATCCAGCGCCCGGGGCCAGATGCTTGGCCATTACCCGCCGAGCTGTGCCTGGTTGATCGGCCTCGTCCTCCGATACCACTAATTCGGGCGCTTATTCGGTCTGTCCAATCCTGTATGGCCATTGAGTTCTCTTCTATTGGTTATTGATGTCGAGCTATCTGTTGCTGGCTGCTTACTTAATTATCAACTTTTTCTATACCTGCGCTACCGAACTTATACAGGGGTATCATTTCTACCGCGCCGGTCGCTAATATTGCCGAGCTATATTACCAACGTATATTGGCACCTACATCGGTATCAGCGTAGCCTTAGTCATTGGGCGCTAGATAGCCTACCCAGGCCAATTTCTTAACAGTTTCAGTTGCAGGGTTTGTATATCCGTTTCAGGACTTCATAATAGCTGAAAACATTTCGAGAATCTGCGGGTCAAAGCCACAGTTTAAGAGGGACTTGTACCCAATGTTAAAAAAAAACCAGTTTGTCATTCAATACCACAGGCTTTTTATAGGGCTTTGCCTGAGCCTGATGTTATCTGTGCCCCTGGCAGTTGCAGCTGAAAACTCTTTTTTAAATAATGCCGCCCCACCCAGCCAGCTTAATGGCTCTTCCTCACCTGGCTCTTCTTCAATCAGCTCTTCCTTAACTATTAGCCCTCTCTCTGGCTCTGGCCAATTTCTGCCCGTAGAGCAGGCCTATCAACTGACTCCGAGTATTGACGGCCAGGAACTAGTAATCGACTGGCATATCGCGCCCGGTTATTACCTTTATAAACATCGATTTGCCATCACACCGGCTGAGGTGACACAAGCTACCCAGCCTTTAGCGCTGACGTTCAAGCCAGGTCGGTTTATTTACGATGATTACTACGAGAAAGATCTGGAGGTTTTTTATACTGCCACGCAAGTTCGTGCCACATTGCCAATGCCTGTTGGAGTCGACCTTGCTGATGATGGTTTTGCCTTTGTTCTAGCGGTCACTAGTCAGGGATGTGCTGATGCCGGGCTCTGTTATCCCCCTCGTATCGAATACATTGCAGTTAATCCGGGCAACGCTATTGCTGAGTTAATCGACCCTGTTTCGACAGACTCGTCTACCATCAAGAATGCCAATGGCATCAAAAGTCAGTCCCTGGAAAAAACATCGGGCCAGAGCAGCAATATAGTCATTATTCTGGTCTTCGCTGTACTTGGCGGCATCATTCTGAATCTAATGCCCTGCGTGTTTCCGGTACTGTCTATCAAGGTAATGGCTACCACCTCCGCCCACCTTGGCGACCACAACAAACATATCCATAGCCTTGCCTACAGCGCCGGTATCATCCTGTCTTTTATGGCAATCGCCGCAGTTATGCTGATCCTACGCGGCAGCGGACAGTCGATTGGCTGGGGCTTCCAGCTCCAGTCGCCGATATTTGTGGCCTTGCTCGCCTACCTGTTATTCGTGATTGCGCAAAGCTTTTCCGGCCAGCTCACTATCGGTGGTAGCTGGATGAACCTCGGCCAGAATTTCACCCAGAGTAATAGCGTCAGCGGATCCTTTATGACCGGGGTTCTCGCCACCGTGGTAGCCAGCCCCTGCACGGCGCCATTTATGGGTACCGCACTGGGCGTCGCGCTGACCCAGTCTACCGGGGTGAGCATGGCGATTTTTGCCGCTCTGGGTCTGGGTATGGCCCTGCCGTTTCTGGCCCTGTCATGGATTCCTGGCTTAATGGAAAAGCTGCCCGCCCCCGGGCCGTGGATGAACACATTTAGCCAACTTCTGGCCTTTCCACTTTACGCTAGTGTTATCTGGTTGTTGTGGGTGCTCGGTCGGCAAACCAGTATTGATCATGCCATTGTAGTCAGCCTTGGGATTCTGCTATTGGCCTTTGCCATATGGCTAAACGGTCACAGCAAACATGTTGTCTCCAGAGGTGTTCTGGCTTTGAGTTTGGTGGCGGCCCTGAGTCTTGCTGTCAGTCAGGAATCCACCGATCAAGAGCCGCTATCGCAGTCCTATAGCCCTGAGGTTCTCTCTACATTGCAGAATGAGAACAGGGCCGTTTTTATCAACCTGACTGCCGACTGGTGCATCACCTGCCTGGCCAATGAAAAAATCGCTCTCAGCTCAGAGGCTTTCCGATCGGCATTAATAACCCATAACATTACCTACCTTAAGGGTGACTGGACCAATAACGATCCGGATATTACCCGCTTGCTCAATGAACATGGTAGAAGCGGTGTCCCCCTCTATCTTTATTATGATGCTAAGGGGAATCCGGCCAGGATTTTGCCCCAGCTATTGAGCGAAAAAGTGGTTCTGACCGCCTTTGGTGCCATGTGATAAAGATCGGGTCGTAACGATGAAGAAAACGCTTATCGCACTCGCCGAAAGCGCTTAACATCAGCTAAATGAGTGGAAAAAGGATAAAACATCGAGAAAAACACTAAAAACTAGACAACGGTGGGAGCCTGATGCAAACTTCGGTTTATCGACGCACGCTGTCGTCAGGCGCTGTTAGCCGGGTACTAGAAGTTACAAATCAGGCACTATAAAAAGCAGAGGCACAATGGCCACCATTCTAGTCTTACACGGACCCAATTTGAATCTGCTTGGCAGCCGAGAGCCTGAGATCTACGGCAGCGACAATCTCGAAGATATCAACCAACGACTCACGGAACTCAGCGTCGATGGCGGCCACCACCTGCTGGCCCTGCAAAGTAATGCTGAGTACGAACTCGTCGAACGCATTCACGACGCCCGCCAGGAAGGCGTCAATATCATCTTGTTCAACCCCGCTGCTTTTACCCATACCAGCGTCGCCTTGCGCGACGCTTTACTGGCAGTGGCGATACCCTTTATTGAGGTGCATCTGTCAAATGTCCATAGCCGTGAGCCTTTCAGGCAGCATTCGTATTTCGCTGATATTGCCATTGGCACCATCAGCGGCTTTGGCGCTATGAGCTATGAGTTAGCGCTCAACGCAGCTCTCGACCATCTTAATCAAAACAACTAATAACTAGCCCCCGCTTATTTAAGAAAACATTTTTTAGGAAACTATTCATGGACATTCGTAAAGTAAAAAAACTCATCGAACTACTAGAAGAATCAGATATCGCTGAGCTGGAAATCAAAGAGGGCGAGGAGTCAGTGCGGATTACCCGCAACAAGGCTCCCGTGCAAATGGCTCAGGCAGTTATGGCACCAGCTCCCGTAGCGGCTGCAGCACCGGTCGCGGCAGCGCCTGCTGATGAGGGCGCAGCTGCTCCGGCGCTTGATGGGCATATTATTAGTTCTCCAATGGTCGGCACCTTTTATCGATCTCCTGCACCTGGCTCGCCATCCTTTGTAGAGCCAGGACAATCGGTTCAGGCCGGCGATGTACTGTGCATTGTCGAAGCCATGAAAATGATGAATCAGATTGAAGCCGACAAATCCGGCACCATCGGTGCGGTTCTGGTTGAAGATGGCGATCCCATAGAGTTTGGTCAGCCACTGATGACGATTATTTAAATCACCTGTTTTAAACGGCAGCGCACTAAAATATGCATCAACACCAAACCTCGGAACACCCTAAGGAAGAACTCGGCCATGCTGGATAAAGTATTAATCGCCAACCGTGGCGAAATAGCTCTCAGGATATTACGCGCCTGCAAGGAGCTGGGCATCAAAACTGTCGCCGTACATTCCAAAGTCGACGCCGACCTCAAGCACGTGCGCCTGGCCGACGAAACGGTATGTATTGGCCCCAATTCGCCCACCGATAGCTATTTGAATATCCCCGCCATTATTACCGCCATGGAAATAACGGACTCCGTCGCCGTGCACCCCGGATACGGCTTCCTCGCGGAAAATGCCGACTTTGCAGAGCGGGTCGAGCGCAGCGGTTTTACCTTTATCGGCCCCAGTGCCGATGTGATCCGCATAATGGGCGATAAAGTCGCCGCCATTGATGCTATGCGTAAAGCCGGCGTGCCCACCGTGCCGGGCTCCAACGGCGCTCTTGATGACGATCATGAGCAAACTATCCAGATCGCTCGGGATATTGGCTACCCGGTGATCATCAAAGCAGCATCCGGCGGCGGTGGTCGCGGTATGCGAGTGGTACAAACCGAAGCCCACTTGATCAATGCTATTTCGGTCACTCAAGCAGAGGCCAAAAATGCCTTTGGTGATGATACGGTGTATATGGAAAAATTCCTGCAAACGCCGCGTCACGTCGAGGTTCAAGTATTGGCTGACGGCCATGGCAATGCCATTCATTTGGGTGATCGGGATTGCTCACTGCAGCGCCGTCACCAGAAAGTGCTCGAAGAAGCGCCTGCCCCAGATATTAATCCGGAGGCCCGAGAAAAAGTCCTGGCATCCTGCGTCAAAGCCTGTAAAGACATCGGTTACAGCGGCGCGGGCACCTTTGAATTCCTCTACGAAAACGGCCACTACTACTTTATCGAAATGAACACCCGGGTTCAGGTTGAACATCCGGTGACGGAAATGATTACCGGTGTCGATATCGTTAAAGAGCAACTGCTGGTGGCGGGCGGTGAACCACTCAGCTTTACTCAGGACGAAATTATCTTCCGTGGTCACGCGTTTGAATGTCGGATCAATGCTGAGGACGCCACCACTTTTATGCCCAGCCCCGGTAAAGTGACCACCTTTCACCCGCCGGGTGGTAACGGCGTGCGTGTCGACTCACATCTGTATTGTGGTTACACCATTCCGCCCAATTATGATTCATTGATTGCCAAAGTTATTACCTACGGTAAAGATCGGGACGCCGCCCTGGCGAGAATGAGAAATGCCCTGGACGAATTATTTATCCTTGGCATTAAAACCAATACTGACATGCAGCGGGATCTCGTTGCCGATGCTGAATTCCAACGTGGTGGCATCAATATTCATTATCTTGAGAAGAAACTGGGCCTGTAAGTCGGCTAGATGTTGTACTTTGCGCTGGTGAACCAAAGCGATGATCCTCGCTTTACGCCGGCCATTATGAAAAGACAACAATGAACTGGCTGCAGTTACATCTCGATACCAGTAGCGAGGCAAGTGGGCCTTTAGAGCAGGCCCTGCTCGACAGTGGCGCGGTGTCGGTGACCTTATCCGATAGTGCTGACGTGCCGATACTCGAACCCAGTGTCGGCGAGACCCCGCTCTGGCAAAAACTCACACTCACCGCCTTATTCCCGGCGGATACCGACACCGATCTAGTGTTATTACAGTTAAGTGCTGATAGCGGCCAAAGCCTGCCCCCCTGGCGCTGGGAAATCCTCGAAGATCAAGCCTGGGAAAGGCTCTGGATGGATCACTACCACCCCATCAAATGTGGCCAACGCCTGTGGATTTGTCCTAGCTGGTGTCCGCCACCAGAGCCGGATGCCATCAATTTGATGCTCGATCCTGGTCTGGCCTTTGGCACTGGCAGCCACGCCACCACCTTTCTATGTTTGCAGTGGCTCGACAGCCTCAATATCGAAGGTAAAACACTGATCGATTATGGCTGTGGTTCCGGGATTCTCGCCATCGCTGGTGCACTTCTGGGTGCCCGCAAGGTTATCGCCATCGACAATGACCCCCAGGCTCTTCTCGCTACGGCAGACAACGCCCGGCGCAACGGTATTAGCAAAGACAAGCTCAGCATCTGCGCTCCCGATAAACAAATTCTTGACGCCAGCGACTACCTGGTGGCAAATATTCTTGCCGCCCCCCTGATCCAGCTGGCTGAACATATTATGAAGTCCGTCAAAACTGGTGGGCAACTGTGCATGTCTGGCATTGTTGATGGACAGACCACGGAAGTCCGAGAGGCTTATCTGGACCACTTTACATTTGCTCCCCCAGTCAATCAGGATGACTGGGTGCGACTCGTGGCCTGCAAAAATAAGCGGGCAAAGACAAGTTGAGCTGCGGTCGTCATACTTTTTTTAACCGCGGGTTTAGTCTTTTCGAGGCCAGAGTCCACCACAAATAACTTACAACGGGTAGCCAGTGGATACTGACACCAAACAAACACGCTGCCCCCATTGCAGCATTGCGTTTTATGTCACCAACGCACAAGTTCTCGCAGCAGAGGGCACGGTGCGCTGCGGTATTTGCCTGAGCCTGTTTGACGCCAATGAAAATCCTGTCACACCTGGCGGTAAGATCGAAGCCAAACCAGCACCCGACGATAAGCTGCAAGAATCCGAACCCGCGCAGGAGCTTACTGAAAGTCTAATCGAGTCCTTGCCGGAACCGGAAGCCAGACCCAACCTTGAGTCGGAATCAGAACCTTACGAGGACAACAGCGGAAACCTCTCTTTGCCACGCCCAGAAGCTGCAAATCCGAGGGACGAACAACAGGCAGAGGCACCGCTTCCACAGGAGCTTAACCAGTTAGCGGTGCTTCTCGAAGCTCCTCCCGAAACTCATCCCGATATACTCGCAGAGCAGCAATCGTCAGCACCGATACCGGAAGCAATCACCAAGCCCCCAGGCAAAGTCGATAGATCCAGTGTCAAACGTTTAATAATGTTTGCCTTAGTCATCATCGCTACCTCGGCCCTGTTGATACAGGTGCTGTTTTACACATCGGCTCAACTTAGTTTAGATCAGCGTTATCGACCAACCCTGGAAACACTGTGCGGCTGGCTGACCTGTCCCATTGCCGAGTGGCAAGACCTCGGTCTAATTCAGAGCGAGGCACTGGTCATACAAAAGCACCCGAAGATAGAAGACGCCTTGCAGGTCGATGTCGTCATTACCAATCGCGCTGCATTTCCACAAAGGTTTCCCGGGCTGCAATTACAATTTGAAGACTTGCAGGGCGAGGTGGTCGCTCGACGGACATTCCGCCCCAAACAGTATCGCACTGGGGCGCTGGCCAATCTCACTGCTATGGCACCCCAGCAGGCCTATCAAATAAGGCTCGATCTCGTTACTCCCGAATCCTCAGCGGTATCCTATTCACTGTCTATCACTAAATAGCAAATAGTTGACACCAAGATCTTCCGTGACCGGAAATCAGCGAGTATGATGGCCAACCACTGAGGGGCATCCCCAAGCGGTGTATTGTGAGGCCCATTTTGATTCAAATTGGCGACCATTGGCTAAGCAAACCTGTCGTGTTAGCACCCATGGCTGGCATTACTGATCAACCTTTCCGCAAGGTCTGTCAGGCTTATGGTGCAGGTGCTACAACGGCGGAAATGCTCACCTCGAACTGGCAACTATGGCAGTCTCAAAAATCCAGCGCTCGGCTACCCGACCAAAGCTGGCCCGAACCTAGAATCGTACAAATCGCTGGCTCCGAACCCGAGCAGATGGCTGAAGCCGCTCGACGCTGTGCTGAGGCCGGCGCACAGATCATCGATATCAATATGGGTTGTCCGGCTAAGAAAGTCTGCAAAAAAGCCGCGGGGTCAGCGCTACTGCAAGACGAAACCCTCGTGGCGCAGATTCTCACTGCGGTAGTTAAGGCAAGCCCCGTCCCAGTGACCTTGAAAACTCGTACCGGCTGGGATCAGGCCCATCGCAATGCACCGCTTATTGCCCGCATTGCGGAAGACGCTGGCATCCAGGCTCTGGCCATCCATGGCCGCACCAAAGTTTGCCTGTTTAGAGGCCAGGTTGAATACGACACCATCGCTGAAGTCGTTGCAGACGTTGCTATCCCAGTGTTTGCTAACGGCGATATTGAATCGGCAGAGCAAGCTAAAGCCGTAATGGACTATACCGGTGCCGCTGGTTTGATGATCGGCCGAGGAGCACAGGGTCAACCCTGGTTATTTAGGCAAATCTGTGATTTGTTGAAAACCGGTCAATATCTTGCCAGCCCTAAGTCTGAAGAAATACACGCTTGCATAAACCAGCATTTGACCGAAATCAGGACGTTTTACTGCGCCGAATTAGCCCTTAGATTATCGAGAAAACATATTACTCCCTACCTGACTCGACTCGGTTATTCTCGGCCAGTCCGCAAAGCCTTTAACTTACTGGATCATCCTGATCATCAGGATGAGTTTCTCAGTCAATGTCAGGCCTCGCAAGACTTGTTACTTTCTCAAGTATCACAAGATTCGTTATACCCAAATAATAAAAACTGGAACCAGGCAGCATGAAACAAAAAAGCACCTTTACCTTCGCTCAGGATTTAGACTCTGAACCCGATACCACCCATAGCCACAGCTCCTTGCGACACTGTGTTGAGCAGGCGATGGCAGATTACTTCCATGACCTCGACGGGCAGCACTGTACCGACTTATATCAGTTGGTCTTGCAGGAGGTCGAAGCGCCCATGCTTACTGCGGTAATGAAATACACCCGCAACAATCAATGCAAAGCTGCCGAGATGTTAAATCTCAACCGTGGCACTTTGCGCAAAAAGTTAAAGCAATACGATCTCCTCTAGCCGCTTCCCGCCACTCAGTTAGTAGGTGACGCTAGTGAGTTAATTGCAGCACCCATCACGAGGATTACATGACCGATCAATTAGTCGCCATCAAAGCTGCACTGATCAGCGTATCTGACAAAACTAACATTGTTGAATTTGCCCAGAGCCTGAGCGACAAAGGGGTTGAGCTGCTGTCCACAGGGGGCACCTTTCGTCTGCTCAGCGAGCACAAAGTTCCGGTGACAGAGGTGTCAGATTACACTGGTTTTCCAGAAATGATGGATGGCCGAGTAAAAACGCTGCATCCTAAAATACATGGTGGCATTCTCGGTCGGCGAGGTCAGGACGACGCGGTAATGACTGAACACGGCATAAAAAATATAGACATGGTAGTGGTGAACCTCTATCCCTTTCAGCAAACGGTTGCCCAGCCAGATTGCACCCTGGCCGATGCCATTGAGCATATTGATATTGGCGGCCCGACTATGGTTCGCGCCGCCGCAAAAAACCATGCCAGTGTGGCAGTAGTGGTCAATACCGATAATTATGAAACGGTACTCGCCGAGCTGGACAGCAATAATGGTGCGCTAAGCAGCGCGACTCGCTTTGATCTCGCTGTCGCAGCCTATGAACATACCGCGGCCTATGATGGTGCTATCGCAAACTATCTGGGTAATCGTCTGCCTGATACTGATAAAGACTCAGGTGACGATTCTGCTGACGTGTTTCCGCGCACCTGGAATCTGCAATTCCAAAAATCCCAGGTCATGCGTTATGGAGAGAATCCCCATCAACGCTCAGCTTTTTATGTGGAAAATAAGCCTGATCAGGCCTGTATCGCCACCGCCACGCAGCTACAGGGCAAAGCCCTGTCCTACAATAATATCGCTGATACCGATGCTGCTCTCGAATGCGTGAAGCAGTATGAGCAGCCCACCTGCGTTATCGTTAAGCACGCTAATCCCTGCGGTGTAGCAGTGGCTGAGACCCTGCTCGAAGCCTACGAAAAAGCCTTCGCTACCGATACCGAATCCGCCTTCGGTGGCATTATTGCGTTTAACCGCGAGCTTGACGGTGAGACCATTCAGGCCATCGTCGACCGTCAGTTTGTGGAAGTCATTATTGCGCCAACCATCAGCGCTGCCGCCCTAGCAATTGCCACCGCTAAAAAGAACGTACGCTTGCTGGCCTGTGGTAGCTGGGAAAACACCACTGGAGAAAGCTGGGATTACAAACGAGTTAACGGCGGGCTGCTAGTTCAGGATCGTGACAGCGCCTTGATTACCCGTAGCGAACTCAAGGTCGCCACCAAGCGGGCACCCACCGAAGCTGAGCTTAATGACCTCATGTTTGCCTGGCGGGTGGCTAAATTTGTGAAATCCAATGCCATTGTTTACGCCCGCGCTTTACAGACCATCGGCGTTGGAGCGGGACAGATGAGTCGGGTAAATTCGGCGCGTATTGCGGCTATCAAAGCCGAGCAAGCTGAGCTTCAGGTGGCCGGTTCAGTGATGGCATCCGACGCCTTTTTCCCCTTCCGAGACGGTCTGGATAATGCCGGTAACGCGGGCATTACAGCGGTCATTCAACCGGGTGGTTCGATTCGCGATGACGAGGTTATCGCCGCAGCGGATGAACATGATATCGCCATGGTCTTTACTGGAATGAGGCATTTCAGACATTGATCAAGAGGCATCGAGCTGAATTAATCAGCCTCGCCTAACCAGGCGAAACGTTTGACTCGTTTGCCATCGCGCTCAATGGTTTCATCAAACATCGCGAGGGGCCGTATCCATAAACCTCGCTCGCCATAGAGCGCACGGTAAACCACGTACTCCTCCTGGTTTTCGCTGTTACGGGCAATATCAATTAGCTCATAGCGATTACCCTTGAAGTGCCGGTAAATACCCTTTTTTAAGTCATTGGTTTTTTCTGGCTCGGTCAAGTCGATCTCCTCTTTTGCAAACCTTAAATAGAACATTGCAAATTAAGTGGCTTCTAGCCAGATCCTTTTGCGGCTCCGATTCAGGCCCGGTACAATCGCCCACTAATTTTTAGGGTCGTATTAAACAATGCAGATTAAACAATGAATATTTTGCTAATCGGTTCTGGTGGACGCGAGCATGCTCTGGCCTGGAAAGTAGCCCAAAACAGCGCTGTTGATACTGTCTTTGTTGCACCGGGTAATGGCGGCACAGCCCTTGAAGAAAAAGTCGAGAATGTTGATCTCCAGGTTGACGACTTTGCCGGTCTCGCTGACTTTGCCAAACAGAATCATTGCGTCTTAACCATCGTCGGGCCGGAAGCACCACTGGTGGACGGCATTGTCGACTATTTTCAAAATCTCGGCCTAAAAATATTTGGCCCTGATCAAGGTGCCGCACAACTGGAAGGTTCGAAAACCTATACCAAGCATTTTCTGGCCCGGCACAATATCCCCACTGCGGAATACGATACCTTTACCGATTTAGACGCTGCATTGCGTTATGCCCGTCAATGCGGTGCACCGATTGTTATTAAAGCCGATGGCCTGGCTGCCGGTAAAGGCGTTATCGTCGCTATGACCTTGCCAGAAGCTGAAGCGGCCATCAAGGATATGCTCGCTGGCAATGCTTTCGGCGAAGCCGGCCATCGTGTGGTAATCGAGGAGTTTCTTGAAGGTGAGGAGGCCAGCTTTATTGTTATCGCCGATGGCCAAAATGTGCAGCCGATGGCCACCAGCCAGGACCACAAACGAGTCGGCAATGGCGATACCGGCCCAAACACCGGCGGTATGGGTGCTTACTCACCGGCCCCGGTGGTCACCCCAGCGGTTTACCAACGGATCATGGATGAGGTGATCTTGCCGACCATTCGCGGCATGGCCGAAGAAGGCAATGCCTACACGGGCTTTCTCTACGCGGGTCTGATGATCACCGCTGATGGCACACCCAAAGTCATTGAATACAATTGCCGATTCGGCGATCCGGAAACCCAGCCGATTATGATGCGCCTGCAATCGGATCTGGTCGATTTATGCATGGCCGCACTGGACGGCGGACTCGTAGACACAGAAACTCTGTGGGACGAGCGTTGCGCTGTTGGCGTAGTGATGGCTGCCGGGGGTTATCCCAACAGTTATGATAAGGGTGATGAAATTACCGGTCTGCCAGAAGCCAGCGCTAGCACCAAAGTCTTTCACGCGGGCACTGTGCTACGCGATAAGGCGGTATTGACCCATGGCGGTCGAGTGCTTTGCGTTACCGCACTGGGAGATACCGTGAGCGACGCGCAAAAACAGGCTTATCAAACTGTCTCCAATATCCACTGGCGAGAGTCTCTGTATCGAACAGATATTGCTTATCGCGCTATCGCCCGTGAAGAGCAGGCTAATTGAGGCTCACAAAGCCGGGATTGATGTACCAAACAAGTCGTGACGAGGCCTGTTAAACCAGGTATTTCAAGCAGACTTTATCGCCAGGCGTTTATCAGGCCATCACTACATTGCGTTGCTGAGCCCAGTCGCGCAACTGACTAATCCGCTCACCCATGACGATGGATAGGGGGCTGGTCGATAAGAGCTCTTCCAGTAACAACTCGCTTGTTACCTCATCATCTCGGGCCAGGGCGCTGTACAGGCTCGACACCACCGCCTGCTCGATTTCAGCACCGGAAAAACCCTCGGATGCTGCCACCAGTTCTGGCAAAGAAAATTGCTCGGCGTTCAACTCCCGGTTGGCGAGATGTATCGAGAATATCTTGTGCCTGGCCTCCGCGTCGGGTAGGTCGACAAAAAATAACTCATCGAAGCGACCCTTGCGCACCAGTTCCGGCGGTAAACGGGAAATATCATTGGATGTGGCCACCATAAACACACCTTCTTTACGCTCCGCCATCCAGGTGAGCAAGGTGCCAAGTACCCGGCCCGCAGTGCCGCTGTCCTCACTGTCAGCGCCCAAACCTTTTTCGATTTCATCCAGCCACAGCACACAGGGTGACATTTTTTCGGCCAGGCGCAAAGATTCACGCAGGTTGCGTTCGGTCTCGCCATAAAATTTGTTATAGAGCGCACCCATATCCAACTTCAACAGAGGCACCGACCAGGCCCCTGCGATGGCCTTAGCAGCCAAACTTTTGCCACCGCCCTGAACCCCCAGTAGCAATATGCCTTTGGGGGGATCGAGGCCCTCGACTCCTCCTGCAAAGACAGATTTACGCTTACCCAACCAGTTTTTGAGATTGTCCATACCACCAATATTACTGAGCTGCTCACCGCTGTAATCAAAGGTGAGTACACCCTCCATATCCATAAGGCGGAATTTGGCCTGATTGATTTCCGGCAGGTCAGTATCGGTAATCGCGCCATCATCGACGATGGCGCTGCGCGCGAGGCGGCGCACTTCTCCGTGGGTTAAACCTCGCAGACCACTGACCAGTTGTTCCAGGGTTTCGTTATCCGTCTTGACCCGGGTATTGCTGTTATATTTGGCCCAGCTTTTAGCTTCCTCCCGAACCACTTTCATGATCTGCTCTTTATTGGGCAGAGACACCTCAAAACGTGCCGTTAAGCGGGTCAACTCCTCTGGTAATTTGATACGGTGACTGATTAGCACGACGGTAACAGCCCCAGTATTATTGCGCAGGGCGATATCTTTTAGCTGTCGTATCTGAGTGGGATTATCCTCACCGAGCCAGGGATGAAAATCGCAAAGGGCGTAAATTCCGGGCTCTGCACGCTTTTTAAGCTGATCCAGTAAAACCCCCGGCTCGGCATATTTATTGGGCTCTTCTACCTGTAGACCAAAACCGGCGCGCTTTAAGCCTTCGGTAATCGTCCATTGATGGAGCGCCGTATCCCGTTGCCGCGCCACCCGCATCAGCAAATCTATAGCCCTCGGCTCGTCATAGGTTTCCAGTACAACGATTGATACACCGGCGGCTATCACCAGACCTAAATCGTGGGCATCCTGCAAAGTGGGATTCCTGTTAAAAAATTACTGTTAATGGAAAATTGGACTTTAGCATTGTTCCCCCAAAGCATCGACTTTGACTACAATGGAGACATGTTAAACCTCGAATACAGATAAACAATGACCAACTACGAATGGGCTACAAGCTGATGACAAAACGCAAATTAAGCGCTTTAGACAAGCTACTCATTGAGGCAGACAATGCCCTGCGTGTGGTCGTCAACAGAACTAACACCTCCACTCGACCGTCGCCCGCCAAACAATGTGAGGCAAGCGAGCTCAACGACGAACAGGCACGCCATGCCGCGGGGCTGATGCGGGTTAATCACAGTGGCGAG
>CALLDA010000237.1 GCA_937998635.1 uncultured Pseudomonadales bacterium | reverse complement strand
GAAATACCGTAGCCGTGATCAATGATTAAGGTACCGCCAGAATAATACATGTCGTCATAGGCGAGCTTAACGATACCCGATGCTGCTGCTTGCACGAGAGTACCTGTAGGCCGAGCGATATCCAGCCCGAAATGGGGCCTTTTTGGCACGCCGTTATAAATACGCTGACTGCCATAGACACCGGTAATCGGGCCTTCGAGAGGTTTGATAAAGCCTGCCAGAAACTCAGTTCTGGAATCGCTAGTAGCTCGCGCCTGGCCCACCAGAGCGGTCTCCTTTCTGATGCGAGCTAGCACGTTTTCGGGAGGTGTTACGGTTTTTTGCGGGACACCATCTACCCGCTGGGTCTGATATTCCCGCTTAAGTATCGGGTAATTATAAAGCTGCTCCTCGGCTCCAATAACTGTCTTTAGCTCCACGCTACCCCTGGCGTCACGACCAAGGCCGACAACGAATTGACCCTGAGGTGTGACAGCTACGGGCTTGCCCTGAAAATAAACCGTCGCTTTGGGATCAGTTCGACCCACTACCATAGCCCCCGGTTGCCAAACACCCTCAAGCTCCAGGGCATGAACTACCGTGCTTATCGACAACAGCCCAACGATCAAAACCGTCGCCTTGCAAAGGGCTGTAGTAACAACAATGGCCGCTCTACGAGTCATACCTAAACCAGGTATCTTCATTACCTATCCTGTACGCTAATACATCTGAACCAAACTTGCTGACTCTCGAATATCGCCATCAATGAACCTCAAGCCGTCCCCCATTAAAAACCACAGGCTACGGGAAAACCTGTGACCTTCAAACCGCCATTTCCCTTACGAAGCGGTCATTTGCAGACCATCCTCAATGGTTCCAGCTTGCGTAATAAATTAGCACAAGCTGGCATACAAAGGGTTAATAATAGTGCCCAGGTTCAAATCATCGATTGCGGTGAAGGTGTTCAATTAATTGGTGCTTATAATCGCTCATCAAGCGCACAGAAACTCACCGGGGCAGGCAAGCCATCGGCCATGATTATACTCATTCATGGCTGGGAAGGCAGTTTCGACTCAAGCTACATGTTGACCGCTACGCACACCTTGCTTAATGCTGGTTACGATGTATTTCGACTTAACATGAGGGATCACGGCCCAAGCCTGCATCTCAACCAGGCCCTGTTTAATGCCACACTGACACAGGAAATCACTAGGGCGATAGCCGCCATTACTGAAAAATATAGTCCTTCAAGCTGCTTTTTAGCGGGCTACTCTCTGGGCGGAAACTTTGCCCTACGCATCGCCGCTGACAGCGGAGTCGCTTTAAACATAAACGCCGCGATGGCTATTTGCCCACCCCTGGATCCTGCCGTCACTATGACCATTCTTGAAAAGCCCTGGTCACCCTACCAGTTCTATTTCTTTAAAAAATGGCGCAACTCCCTGCAATCCAAACTCGCTTATTTTCCCGAGCTAAATTACGGGCCGACCTTAAACCGTTGTAAGAATCTGGCGGATATCAATCGATTTTTTATTCCTGAACACACACCACACTCGACGCCCGGGGCTTATTTCGCCGCTTATGCACTTACTGGGCAGTGCCTCAGTGATCTCGACATTCCAGCCCTACTGGTGACCAGTCGGGATGACCCTATTATTCCCGCCAAAGACCTGGCTCTAATCCCAGCATCTGAAAAACTGGAAATTGACTTATTGAGCTACGGCGGTCATTGCGGTTTTCTTAAAAACAAACGACTGGAAAGCTGGGTTGAGGGACGCATGGTTAATTATTTTAACCAATATCTCCCGCCTGGCCCAACTACTTAAGCCGACTACTCAGCAGCTATAACTTATAACTTATAACTTAAGGCATGAGCAATATGCTCGGCACTAAAGCCCCGGTATTGCAGAAAGCGCGAACGCCTGGCTTTCTCTTTCATGTCTACGGCTGGCTCGAGACCATATTTCTTATTGGTAACAGCCACCACCAGCTCATACCAATCTGCACCGCACTCCTGCAACGCAGATGATGCCAGTTCGGCGCTAACACCGCGCTTATACAAGTCCTGAGCAATGCGCCGGGGGCCCTGGCCTTTATGAAGTTTCGATCTCACCAGTGCTTCGGCGAAACGCTCATCCGATAAAAGGCCATCCGCTATCAAGCGATCAAGCACGGCCTCCAGGGTATCCATGTGCTCACCACCTAAAGCAAGTTTGGTAGTCAATTTATCGCTTAGCTCATAACGGGAGTACTCTCGCCGCGCCAATAAATCCATCGCTTTTAGACGCATGCTCGCCGACGTCACAGGCGTGGGCGTTTCAGGCACCTCAGGTGTCTCAGGCTGATCCATTGAAATAGTATTTCCGAGCCGAATAAGTGATTTAGCTTAGGGCATTTGGTACCGGATATAGCCAACAAAGCACGGTCAAAGATTTATTTTGAACAGCATTGAATACCGGTGGAACACCAGGTTTAGGAGGGGGCCTCAGAAGAAGAGCTTTCTGGCGGTTCTTTTACCAAACCCAGCCATCGACCGATACGTGAAAACACCGCCCGCATAAGTCGCCAGATTTTTGGTAGTAACCAGATAACCAGGAGAATAAAGACGATCATCCCGGCCACAAATAACCAGGGATGATTAAGCATCGCCCAAAGTCCACCGAAGACCAGCAGATCTTCAGTGATGGAGGCTCCCCAATTGGAAAATGGCTCAGGGCTGGTATTAATCAGTACCCGCGATGAAGCCTTTGTAAAATGACTGCCCGTGGCAAAAGAGCCACCCAATAAACCAGCGCCAATTTGAAGAGCGGGGGTAACATCACCGACCGCCCCAGCGGCCAGCAGGGCACCAGCGGGAATACGAATAAAGGTATGCATAGTATCCCAGGCGGTATCGATGCCCGGGGTTTTATCGGCGAAAAACTCGACCACGTACATGAAGCAGGCCGTACCGATCAACAATGGGTTTTCCAGAACCTGTAAATCAGGCGGTAAATCCAGATGGCCGCTCATGCCCGTGAAACCGAGCACCGCCATTGCCGCATAAAGATTGATGCCACTGGCCCAACCGACTCCCATCACCAGTGCCAGGGTTGTCATCAGCTCTTGATACGCATCCATATTTCTTACCTGTTTATCTCACCTGGCAGTATTTGTTATCTCATCCGGCGAGACTTGGTCAGCGGCACTCAACCTAACAACGCTCAGATTGAAATAAGGCCGGGATTATTCCATCTCATCCGGTTCTTCCTGAACCTCCAACTCCTCTTCAACACTGGGTTCGGGGAGGTCGCCCATCAACTGCTGACGAATAAGGCCTTCAAGCTCCGCTGAAAACTCGGGATTCTCGACCAGATACTGACAGGCATTTGCCTTACCCTGACCTATTTTTTCACCCTGATAGGAATACCAGGAACCCGCCTTGTTAATTAAATCGCATTTGACACCTAGATCGATAATCTCGCCATTACTATTAATACCTGTGCCATAAAGAATCTGGAATTCGGCTTGCCTGAACGGCGGCGCAACCTTGTTTTTAACCACTTTGACGCGGGTCTCATTACCAACGACTTCGTCCCCTTCTTTCACTGCACCGATACGGCGAATATCAAGACGTACAGACGAGTAAAACTTCAGGGCATTACCGCCAGTGGTGGTTTCAGGACTACCAAACATAACGCCGATCTTCATACGGATCTGATTGATGAAAATGACCAGACAGTTGGAGTTTTTGATATTACCGGTGAGTTTACGCAAAGCCTGGGACATCAAACGCGCTTGCAGGCCGACATGGGTATCGCCCATATCACCTTCAATTTCGGCCCGTGGCGTTAAGGCAGCCACAGAATCAATCACTAACACGTCGATAGCTCCAGAGCGCACCAGCATATCGGTGACTTCAAGAGCTTGCTCGCCAGTGTCCGGTTGCGACAGCATCAAGTCATCGACATTAACACCAAGTTTTTCAGCATAAATCGGATCCAGCGCATGCTCAGCATCGATAAAAGCACAGGTACCGCCCTGCTTTTGTGCCTCAGCGATCACTGACAGGGTCAGGGTGGTTTTACCCGATGATTCCGGCCCGTAGATCTCGACTACCCGCCCCTTCGGTAAACCACCAATGCCGAGGGCGATATCGAGGCCCAGTGAACCGGTTGAAATACTAGGTATAGCGACGTGTTCCCTGTCTCCCATGCGCATAACAGTGCCTTTACCAAACTGTCTTTCTATTTGGCCAAGTGCCGCCTGTAATGCCTTTTCCTTATTTGGATCCATTGAACTCACTCCTACATGGTTGAATCAAGTCGTGCTGTATTGACTTGTATTGTATTAACTCGTGCCGTATTGCGTCGTGCCATATTAAATCGTGCTTTATCAAACTCTGCCACTTATTAAACTGCCGCTCACCAAAATTAACATGTCACCAACACCTGTAAACGAGAGCTTCAGAGCAAGACCGCTATACTGTATAACTATACAGCCTTATGTTCGGTTTAGGCAATCGCTCTGAGCGACAATACTAGCAGCCCTGTTGACTAGATTAATGTTAGCGCTCCATTGCCACACGAACATCTAACATAGAGCACTGTCATGAAAAATACCAGATTCCTGGTTGATATGTTTTAAGCTTCGCTCTTGACGTAGAATTCTTCGCTCTAAATACTCGATAAGCCCAGTCAAACATGGCCGCTCGCTCAAATACCACCAGCCAACATACGCCGATGATGCGGCAATATCTGCGCATCAAGGCGGATTATCCCGACACCTTGCTGTTCTATCGTATGGGTGATTTCTATGAGCTATTTTTTGACGATGCCAAAAAGGCCGCTCACCTGCTCGATGTCACCCTTACCTCCAGAGGTAAAACTAACGGCCAGGCGATTCCCATGGCTGGCGTGCCCCACCACGCTGCCGAAAACTACCTGGCCAGGCTGGTTAAGATGGGTGAATCCGTCGCTATCTGCGAGCAAACTGGCGACCCGGCTACCAGCAAAGGTCCGGTTGAGCGCGAGGTAAAGCGGGTATTGACGCCCGGCACGGTCAGTGACGAAGCCCTACTTGATGATCGCCAGGATAGCCTCCTGGTCGCAGTTATTTCAGATGGCAAGCACGACTCCCCTCCGGGTTCGGACGGCGACAACCCCGAGACCAGCCGATGTTTTGGTATAGCCTCCCTCGACATCAGCAGCGGCCGCTTCAATATTCTCGAAGTAGACACACTCGATGCCTTGCTAGGTGAATTACAGCGCCTGAGACCCGCTGAATTACTGGCTAATGAAGCCCTGGTTAAGACCGGACAATTGCAGCAGTTTCTCAGCTTGCGCACCCACCCCGACTGGGAATTTGATCTTGATTCAGCCCAAAGGAGCCTATGCCAGCAATTTTCTGTCGCCGATCTATCCGGGTTTGGTTGCCATCAACTTACCCTGGCCCTGCGCGCTGCAGGGTGCTTGTTGAATTATGCGTCGGAAACTCAACGCAGCGCGCTGCCCCATATTCGTACTATTCATCATGACCGCAGTGACGACAGCGTTATTCTCGATGCCGCAACGCGACGTAATCTCGAAATAGACACCAGCACCTCTGCCAGCTCCACACACCGCGGCGTAAACAGCCACGCACACACCTTATTGGGGGTCATGGACAATACCCACACTGCGATGGGTGGTCGGCTCTTGCGGCGCTGGCTGACTCGACCTTTGCGTGATAGACAAACTCTCACTGCGCGGCAACAGAGTATCGCCGAGCTACAGAACGATTATCGCTACGAAGATTTAAGCGAATGCCTGGCCAATATCGGCGATATGGAGCGCATTCTCACGCGCCTGGCGCTGCGCTCCGCGCGCCCCCGCGACCTGATTCGCCTGCGAGACTCCCTCGTTGTGCTGCCACAATTGCAAACCTGGCTCACTGAACTCAGCGAGCCGCTAAACAAAAAGTTACAGGAGAATATTTCCACCTTTCCCGACCAGGTGGCATTGCTCAATCACGCGGTTTGCGACAATCCGCCGGTAGTTATCCGTGAGGGCGGCGTGATTGCCGAGGGCTTTGATGACGAGCTGGATGAACTCCGTAGCATAAGCACCAATGCCAGCGCTTATCTGCTCGAACTTGAAGAAAGAGAGAAAGCTGAAACCGGCATTGCCTCGCTAAAAGTCGGCTACAACCGTGTTCATGGCTATTACATCGAAATTAGCAAAAATCAATCCGCCGAAGCGCCCGATCGCTATATTCGCAGACAAACCCTGAAAAATGCCGAACGTTACATCACCCCAGAACTAAAAACCTTTGAAGATAAAGCCCTCAGCGCCAAAAGCCGAGCTCTGGCCCGTGAGAAAGTCCTTTATGAATTATTGCTAGATCAGCTCAACGAAGCTTTCCAGGCGCTTCAGGATTGCGCTACAGCTGTTGCCGAATTAGACGTCCTGGTCAACCTTGCAGAGCGGGCGATAAGCCTCAATTTTTGTCGCCCAGAACTTCTCGACAAACCGGGCATCACCATCACCGGCGGGCGTCATCCGGTGGTCGAACAGGTTCAGGACACACCCTTTGTGGCTAACGATCTCATTCTCAATGACGAACGGCGTATGCTGATTATTACCGGCCCCAATATGGGTGGCAAATCGACTTATATGCGCCAGGCCGCGCTCATTGTTCTGCTTGCTCACACGGGCAGTAGCGTTCCGGCAGAGGCCGCCACGATTGGCATTGTCGACCGAATTTTTACCCGTATCGGTTCGTCTGATGATCTCGCCGGAGGGCGCTCCACCTTTATGGTGGAGATGACCGAGACCGCCAATATTCTCCACAATGCCACCGACAAAAGCCTGGTCTTACTCGACGAAATCGGCCGGGGCACCAGCACCTTTGACGGCCTCTCACTGGCCTGGGCCTGCGGCATCCACCTGGCTGAACAGGTTCACGCTTTCACCTTGTTTGCGACCCATTATTTTGAACTCACCACCATGCCTGACAGTGCACCTGGAGTTGCCAATGTTCACTTAACAGCCAGTGAATATCAGGATCAAATTGTCTTTCTTCACGATGTTCAGGATGGCCCCGCAAGCCAGAGTTACGGAATCCAGGTGGCC
>CALLDA010000236.1 GCA_937998635.1 uncultured Pseudomonadales bacterium | reverse complement strand
GTTGTGGCATTAGCGGATAATGCGGATCACCCAGCTAATCAAGGAGCCGAACAACCAGCGTTGAAGCTGGTGGTGACCCAGCACCCCAGTGAGGCCGAGCAGGTTTTAGCGGGTTTGGACATAACTGGGGAAGGATTAAACATAGAAATGATACCTGGCCTTGCCGCCGTCTGGCAGGTACCGGTGATCGATCTAGCGGGGTCACTTGTGTTGGAGCCAGTGGCTATCCCGAAACCCTGGGGGCAGGAAATCTGGTACACGGGTATGGAGCAAAGGGGCCTGTCTCAGGTAACTGATGGTCGCCACTCAATACCTCTGGCCTGGTTGATAGCTGTCTTCCCCACCTTTCTTATGGGTGTGACAAATAAGGATAAGTCAGATCCAAAGGGGGATATGGTCGAACCTAATCTCTTGAAGATTCTCGATCCATTACCAGAACCTGTCTACGGCGATCTTTATTTTGAGTTGCACGAAGAAAAACGCGAAGTCTACGTGGTCACTCATATTGATAAGCAGGCCTGGCCCGAGGGTGTCGGGGCTATTCGCTATGGGTTTTCTGCGCTGGCTCGCGGTCGTTATCAGAGTGAATCAGCCTTCCGCTCAGCCTATCTTGAAGCCGTGTCAGCTTATCGAGAGCTTCGTAAGCAAATCGACGCGGACATCGATAAAATGCGCTTACGCGATGGTGTTGGTCTCAACGAGGCAGTATCGGCGGAGCAAGCGAAACGTTGGCAGCGTGAATTACCGTCTGAATTAATAGCAGAAGAAGCCTCGGTTCGTGAAGAAATGGATGGCTTCACTGAGCTACGACCCTTGTCTTTGGGCAATGTGGTTAAGGTGCCTTTGTTAACGCCCCATGCCTTGCAGCACGGGGTTCGAACTGTGGAGTTTCAGACACCGGTTTATGAGCGGAAAATTCTTTCTTTTGCCCAAAAGGTGTTAACTCAGGATAACTGGGATACTGCAGAGGCGATGGAACTGATGCCGATGGGGCTTGAACAGGATATTGAGTCCAGACAAGCCTCGGAATCTATATCCAATAACCGACTTATTGATTTTGAAGGCAAGGCCGGGGTGAGCTGCGAGCAGGTCGTGGTCTTTGAGGATTTTCAGGTTCTACGTATTACTTTTCAACCTGGAGCAGAATGGGTGCTGCCGAGCAATGGTACTTACTCATTAGTGATGACCACACAAGGTGTGTTGAGCCTTACTGGGCAACAAATCCGGCATGAGCAGGCGGTTTTTGTACCGGCCTCATGTGGCGATATCGATATGCAGAATATAGCCTCTGGATCCTGCGTGGCGTTGATTTCTCAACCCCGCAGCGAAATAGTTAAGCCTATAAAGTAATCTCCGCGATCCAAAGTGTGATCTTGGTTGCCGAGGGCAGGGTGGTGTGGCAAAATCGGCACCCTTTTTTGGCACCACTAAGTGCGGTAGCTGCTAAGTAAGGGTGTTGGGTAGAAAAGGTTTATATGCGAAAGTGGCGGAACTGGTAGACGCGCTGGATTTAGGTTCCAGTGGGGCAACCCATGAGAGTTCGAGTCTCTCCTTTCGCACCACCTTGTTCGGATTAACATAGTAAGTTTCAATCAGTAAATTCCTAAATGTTCTTTGAAAATAAGACATTTAACGAAAATTCACGTAAACATAGTGAGGAAGATTCATGCAGGTTTCTATCGAGAAAACCTCTGGACTGGAAAGACGTTTAACCGTGGGAGTCGCTGCGGCGGAAGTCGATGACAAAGTCGTCGCTAAATTGCAGGAGTCAGCCAAAACTATTCGCCTGTCGGGTTTTCGACCAGGCAAGGTGCCGTTCAAGGTGGTGCAGCAACGCTTCGGAGCTGGTGTTCGTCAGGAAGTCGTCGGCGAAGTAATAAACCGCACATTCTATGACGCTATCACTCAGGAAGAGCTGCGTCCAGCCGGACAGCCCGACATTGAGCCCGTTAAGGATGAGATAGGGCAGGATCTGGAATACGTCGCCATCTTTGAAGTCTACCCAGAAATAGAGCTTAAGGATTTCTCCAGTATTAGTATTTCCCGGCCTGCTGCCGAGATCAGTGATGCCGATGTCGATAAGGTCATCGCCAATATTCGTCAGCAAAAAGCAAGCTGGGAAGTGGTAGAGAGAGCTGCTGCAGACAAGGACAGCGTGAATATCGACTACGTTGGCAACAAAGACGGCGAGGCATTTGAGGGAGGTCAGGCAGAAGGATCAGACCTGGTGCTCGGTTCAGGTCGCATGGTGCCCGGTTTTGAGGATGCCATTATTGGTATGTCGGCGGGTGAAGAAAAAACTGTGCCATTGACGTTTCCTAAAGATTACCAGTCAGAAGACTTAAAAGGTGCCGCTGTCGAATTCAAGATTAAAGTCAATACGGTCAGCGAACAGAAACTCGCAGAGTTAAACGACGAGCTTTTTGCACAGTTCGGTGTCACCGAAGGCGGCGAAGAAAAATTTCGTGAAGATGTGCGAAACAATATGGGTCGTGAACTGGCCGCGGCGATTGGCGCTAAAACCAAGAGCCGATTGTTCAAAGCCCTGGCAGATTTGCACGAAGTTGAAATGCCTAAAGCCTTAGTGGCTAATGAGATTGCAGGGCTTAAGCAGCAAATGCTGGGTCAGTTTGGGGGAGGTCAACAATTTGATGCCTCAATATTCCCGGATGAGCTGTTCTCTGGAGAGGCCGAAAAAAGAGTTACCCTGGGTCTCCTGATTGCAGAGATAACCAAAGCAGCTGAACTGGAAGTCGACGCCGATAAGGTGCGCGCCCGCATAGAAGAAATGGCTGCGACTTACGAGCAGCCAGAACAGGTATTACAGTATTATTACAGTAACGAGCAGGCGCTTAACAGCGTGCAATCGGCAGTATTGGAAGATCAGGTGGTTGATCATCTGATGACAACTGTGCAGTTGAGTGATGAGGCATTGAGTTATGAAGACGCCTTGAAACCTGAGCCTCAGGAAGAGCCTGAAGCGGAAGCCGAAGACGCCTAAATTAAGTTTAGCGACTTTGCCTGGCAACTATTAATACTGGCTTGCTTGCCTTATTGGGCGGCAAAGTTACAATTGTGATGTTTTCCGACCTAGAGATGCTTTATGGCTTATGATGATTTGAACAGTGCGTTGGACGTAAGAGCGGCGGGTGGCCTGGTGCCCATGGTGGTCGAGCAGACTGCACGGGGCGAGCGGTCTTACGATATATATTCTCGCCTGCTCAAAGAGCGGGTGATATTTGTAGTCGGCACTATCGAAGACTACATGGCAAATCTGATTGTTGCCCAGCTCTTGTTTCTTGAGTCAGAAAACCCAGATAAAGACATTCACTTATACATCAATTCACCAGGTGGTTCGGTCACGGCCGGTCTGTCAGTTTATGACACCATGCAGTTCATCAAGCCAGATGTGAGTACCATGTGCATTGGTCAGGCGGCCAGCATGGGTGCCTTTTTATTGGCGGCAGGCACCGCCGGGAAGCGCTTCGTTCTGCCTAATTCTCGCTGCATGATTCATCAACCCAGTGGTGGTGCTCAAGGGCAGGCCTCAGATATTCATATCCAGGCTCAGGAAATCCTTAAGATTAGAGAGCGGCTTAACGAAAGGCTAGCCTTTCACACCGGTCAAACCATCGAAAAAATCGCTCTGGACACCGAGCGCGACAACTTTTTGAGTGCAGAAGAGTCCAAGACCTACGGTTTGGTCGACGAAGTATTGGACAAGCGCGAATAGACAGTATAGGATTTTTCCTGTATTTGAGGCGAATACGTACATAATTTCGTGAGAAAGCACAGTTTGTGTGTGAGAGGGTAGTAGTGTGAGCAAGCAAAGCGATGATGATAAAGAGAAGCTCCTGTATTGCTCTTTTTGTGGCAAAAGTCAGCATGAAGTGCGTAAGCTCATTGCCGGGCCATCTGTCTTTATCTGTGATGAATGTGTAGACCTGTGTAACGACATCATATCTGAGGAAATGCAGGAATCTGAAAAGTCTGATGAAGTGGCTGAGAAGCTGCCGACGCCAATTGAGATCAAAGTGATCCTCGATCAGTATGTGATTGATCAGCAGCGCGCAAAAAAAGTCCTCTCCGTGGCAGTATACAACCACTATAAACGGCTTCAGGTCAGCGCTAAAGCTGTCCGTAGCGATGTGGAGCTGGGCAAAAGTAATATTCTGCTGGTCGGACCGACTGGTAGCGGAAAAACCTTACTAGCGGAAACTCTGGCACGCCTGCTCAATGTGCCGTTCACTATCGCCGACGCCACCACTTTGACCGAAGCGGGTTACGTGGGTGAGGATGTTGAAAATATCATCCAGAAATTACTTCAAAAATGTGACTACGATGTCGATAAAGCCCAGCGAGGCATCGTCTATATCGACGAAATCGACAAAATCTCGCGCAAATCCGATAATCCCTCCATCACCCGTGACGTTTCCGGTGAAGGTGTGCAGCAGGCTCTGCTCAAGCTCATTGAGGGTACGGTGGCCTCTGTGCCCCCTCAAGGTGGTCGTAAACACCCACAGCAGGAGTTTTTGCAGGTTGATACGGCAAATATGCTATTCATTTGTGGCGGCGCCTTTTCGGGGCTCGAAAAAATTATTCAGGATCGCTCGGAGAAGGGCGGTATTGGCTTTGGCGCCAGCGTGCAGAGCAAAGTTGAACAGCCAAATATTGGCGAGACGTTGAAGAACCTGGAGCCTGAAGATCTGATTCGCTTTGGTTTGATACCTGAGTTTGTCGGTCGCTTACCCGTTATTGCGACACTGGATGAGCTCGATAAAAACGCACTGATGAACATACTAACAGAACCTAAAAACTCTCTGGTCAAGCAGTACGCTATGCTATTTGAGATGGAAGATGTGGAGCTAGATATTCGTCGCGACGCACTAGAGGCAATCGCCGGCAAGGCTTTGGAGAGAAAAACCGGTGCTCGTGGATTGCGTTCCATTATCGAGAACGTGTTGTTAGACACCATGTATGATATTCCAGGACAAAAGGACGTCCACAAAGTTGTTGTTGATAGCGCAGCAATCAATGGTGATTCCGAGCCTTTATTAGTCTATAAAAACTCTGAACCGGTTTCGGAACCGGCTAAGGCCGCGAGTGACGAAGCTTAAAAATAAGGGCCTTTTAAAGGCCCTTATTTGCATTTGGAGCTTGTAATCTGATCTATAAGCCCACATGTTGAGTAACAGAATCAACGACTACTCTAGAGCATATACTAGCAGCGAGGCTTAGGATGACTCAGGAAACATCTCAAGATACACCCCAGGAAACAGCTAATCAGCAATTACCCCTATTGCCGTTGAGAGACGTAGTTGTTTTTCCTCAAATGGTTGTGCCCCTGTTTGTGGGGCGGGAGCGGTCGATCCTTGCTCTTGATGCGGTCATGGCTCGGCAAAAGCAAGTTATTCTGGTTGCCCAGAAGGATTCCGCCTGTGACGATCCCCAGGCCGATGATTTATACAGCGTCGGGACTTTAGCTACGGTTCTGCAAATGCTTAAACTTCCTGATGGCACGGTGAAAGTATTGGTGGAGGGAGCTGAGCGCATCAGTATAGAGCGTGTAGCCGAGGAAGACGGTTTTTTTGTCGCCGATTACGCGCTTATTCCTGGCGAAGAAGTAGCTCCTGGGGAGGCCCAGGGTCTGGTGCGAGCACTTAATGCGCGCTTTGAACAATACGTAGCAGCCAGCAAAAAGGTGCCGTCGGAGGTGGTAACGACGGTAGCCGGTATTGAGCTCCCAGGTATACAGGCTGATACAATCGCTACGCACATGATCCTCAGTCTTGAACAGAAGCAGGAAGTGCTTGAAACGACCGATGAAAAAGGCAGAGTTGAAAAGCTGTTGCTGTTTATGGAGAGCGAGCTTGATGTAGCAGGTGTTGAGAAAAAAATTCGCGGCCGTGTCAAAAAGCAAATGGAGAAAAGCCAGCGAGAGTATTATCTCAATGAGCAGATGAAGGCGATCCAAAAAGAACTCGGGGATATGGACGATGTCCCCAATGATATGGATCAGCTGGAAGAAAAATTGTCCAAAGCAGGTATGCCTAAACTGGCTTTGGACAAGGCTACAGCTGAATTAAACAAATTAAAAATGATGTCGCCGATGTCTGCTGAGGCTTCGGTGCTGCGCGGTTATCTGGACTGGATGGCCAGTGTGCCCTGGAAAAAACGCTCTAAAGTCCGGCACGACCTGGATAGAGCCGAGCGTATTCTCGATGAAGATCACTATGGTCTCGATGAGGTTAAGGAACGTATCCTCGAATTCCTGGCAGTTCAAAAGCGCGTCAAGAAACTGAAGGGACCTGTTCTGTGCCTGGTTGGACCCCCGGGCGTGGGTAAGACCTCGCTGGGTGAGTCTATTGCTCGAGCGACAGGGCGAAAATTTATTCGTATGTCACTTGGTGGGGTTCGTGATGAGGCAGAGATTCGCGGTCATAGACGTACCTATATAGGTTCTCTGCCAGGTAAATTGATCCAGAAAATCTCTAAAGCAGGCGTTAAAAACCCGCTGTTTCTACTCGATGAAATTGACAAGATGGGCATGGATCATCGCGGTGATCCAGCATCCGCCTTACTTGAAGTGCTGGATCCCGAGCAAAATAACACCTTCAATGATCATTATCTTGAGGTTGATTATGACCTGTCTGAGGTAATGTTTATCTGCACCTCAAACTCGATGAATATTCCCGGCCCCCTGCTGGATCGTATGGAAGTCATCCGGATTCCTGGTTACACCGAAGACGAGAAAGTTAATATCGCAGAAAAATATTTACTGCCCAAGCAATTGCGTGCCAATGGTTTAAAAGACAAAGAGCTTGAAATAAGTGAATCGGCTATCCAGGACATGGTTAGATATTATACCCGCGAGGCAGGCGTACGTGGTTTAGAGCGGGAAATTGCCAAGATTTGCCGAAAGGTTGTGACCAGGCATGTGCAAACGAGCAGTGATACGTCGGCATCGGTGGATGGATCCGATTTAGAAGAAATGTTGGGTGTCTATAAGTTCGACTTCGGTCGAGCTGAGGATCAAAATCAGATTGGTCAGGTTACTGGTCTTGCATGGACTTCTGTTGGCGGTGAACTCTTGACCATTGAAGCCTCTGCTGTTCCCGGCAAGGGAAATATTATCAAAACCGGTTCCCTTGGCGATGTGATGCAAGAATCGATTCAGGCAGCATTGACAGTAGTACGCAGTCGGGCGCAGACACTGGGTATAAAGCGAGACTTCCATCAGAAGTTTGACTTACATATCCATGTGCCTGAAGGTGCCACACCAAAAGATGGGCCTAGCGCTGGTGCTGCTATGTGTGTTGCATTGATCTCTGTTCTTACCGAGATACCGGTACGAGCAGAAGTGGCGATGACCGGAGAGATTACTTTACGCGGGGAAGTACTTAAAATAGGTGGCTTAAAAGAAAAGTTACTGGCTGCCCACCGCGGCGGTATTAAAAAAGTAATTATTCCAAAAGGTAATGAGCGGGATTTAAAAGAGATTCCGGATAATATTAAAGCTGATCTCGAGATCTATCCAGTCATGTGGGTTGACGAGGTCCTGGAAATAGCGTTGCAAGAATTACCCAATGCTTTGTCTGACGAAGATTATTTGAAGTCCTCTGGTGCCGGTGTCGAGGACAATAATGATGGTGATTCAAATTCACGACTTAGTACCCACTGATATTGAATTGCTTGCTTGACCACAGATTGACATATTGGTATAAATCATCGGGTTGATAGGGAGTAGTGATAATGTTTTCCGGTGCAGTAAGCAACGGAAAACCATTGCCACTGCCGGAAGGCCGCAGTCATCATCAATCACCATAACCTTCGATAATCGACACTAAAAAAAGGGGCTAAATGTGAATAAAACTGAACTAATAGATTCGATTGCTGA
>CALLDA010000235.1 GCA_937998635.1 uncultured Pseudomonadales bacterium | reverse complement strand
ATTACCGGCAAGGGTCAGATGATCAAGCTGGCTCTGGCTGACGTTGCGCTGGCGACCCTGGGTAACCTGGGGTTTATCGCCGAGGCCCAGATCAACCAGCAAGATCGAGAGGCCTACGGTAATTATCTGTTTGGCGCCTACGGTAAAGACTTTGTGACGGGGGATGGCCGTCGAGTCATGATCGTTGGCCTTACCGGCAATCAATGGAAAGGCATTATTAAATCTACCGGTCTGGGTGAAGCTTTTGATCGCTTGAGCGAAGAGCTTGATCTGGATTTGAGTAAAGAGGGTTGCCGCTTCGAGGCCAGGGAGGGCATAAGTCATTTATTAGCACCCTGGTTTGCCAGCCATAGTTATGCCGAAGTTGAAGCACTGTTTGACGGTAATGGGGTCTGCTGGGGTAAGTACCAAAGTGTCGTTGAACTGGTAGATAACGATATTGAATGTTCGACCGACAACCCCTTGTTTCAAAATGTAGAGCAACCAGGTGTTGGCTCTTATCTGATGCCATCAAGCCCGCTACAATTTGGTGAGTTTGCGCGCCAGCCAGTGCGGCCGGCACCTCGGGTTGGGCAGCACACTGACGAAATTCTTGCTCAGGATCTGGGCTTGAGTAGTGCTGAAATCGGCAAGCTACACGATGCTGGGGTGGTATCCGGGGCCGATTGAAAGACCGGCGACACATCTGGCTGATGACTTGGCTCAGCTTTTTTAGTTCTAAAGCGCAAGTTTTTGTTGCCGGGCTGATTGACCACCAATATGATGGCTGTCCGCTCAGATTGTTGATGGGCATGCTTAATCAAAAATAGCAAAGTAAAAGGTGATCAGAAATGGTAGTGATAGGAATTTAAGAGGCTGTAAAAATTATCACGGTTGGAATATAAAAATATACAAAACAATTAGATAGCGAATTTATATAAAGTAATAGTTTAATAAAAATCAGGGCGAACGGGTGTCGTAGATACCGTAATCCGTCGCTAACATAAATATACAGGAGCAGTAACAATGGCAAGCCAGCAAGCACAAGCGATCATCGACTTATATCAGGGCTGGAAAGAGAGGATGTCCGCGAATCCTGATATGTCACTCGATGAGATACGAGAATTATTTGATGAGTGGGGCTCAATTACCAGCGAACCAGAGGACGTGGAGTTCCACGAGGCGACACTCGCGGGCGTCCATGGTGTTTGGGCAACGCCAAAAGGTGCGGATAAAAGCCGTGTAGTGATCTGTTGTCACGGTGGTGGGTTTTCTGTCGGCTCCTCATACAGCCACAAGAAAATGTATGGTCATCTTGCTAAAGCCGTGGGTTGCCCGACCTTTACCCTGGACTACAATCGCGCACCGGAGAATCCTCACCCCGGCATAGTAGAAGAGGCGGTGGCTGTTTATGCCCAGTTGCTTGAGCAGGGTTTTAAGTCAGAAAATATTGCTACGACTGGCGATTCTGCGGGCGGCAACCTGTGTACCTCCATGATTTTATGTGCCCGAGAAAAAGGCTACCCGCTGCCAGCATGCTGTGCGCCAATTTCGCCCTGGTACGACATGGAAAGTAAGGGCTCGACCCTGGTGAGTAATGCCGATAAAGATGCTCTGGTGGGCGGCGATTTGCTGGAGAACATGATTGCAGCATTTGTTGGCGAAAATGGCTCGCGACAGGATCCTCTGGCAAACCCCCTCTACGCCGATGTGAAGGGTTTTCCACCGACTTTGATTCAGGCCGGTGCAGACGAGGTCTTGTTGGACGATAGCCAGCGTTTTTATGACATGGCCAAAGCCGCCGGTGTCGATATTGAATTGGAGATATTTCCTGAAATGCAGCACGTATTCCAGTTTATGGCGGGCAACGCGCCAGAGGCGGATGATGCGATTGCGAAAATCGCTTCTTTTATGCGACCCAGGCTAGGCCTTGAATAGATCGCGGACTTGAACAGGTTAATCTTTAATAAAAGCTTTAAATAATCCGTATAACTGTTTGTTTTAATATGTTTTATTTCTATAATTGAAAACTAGGTTTAACCACAGACGTTCCACCACAAACGTTTCACCACAGACAAGGTAAGGGGCTTTCCAATGATCGAATATAAAAAACTCTATATTGATGGGCAGTGGGTAGATTCATCCGGCGATGGCATCAGCCAACTAGTTAACCCTGCGACAGAAGAGGTGTTTGCAAAAGTACCCATGGCCCTGCCGGAAGATGTGGATAAGGCAGCCAGAGCAGCACGTAAGGCTTTTCTATCATGGTCTCAAACGCCTACTGCCGAGCGTAAAGCCTACATCGATGCTATTTGTGAAAAGCTCACCGAACGCAAAGATGAGTTGGCTTCGTTGATCAGTCAGGAAATGGGTATCCCGGTTCACTTCTCTATGGGTATTCAGGTACTCGGGCCGATTTCCGGCTTGAAAATCTTTGCTGATCTGGCCGAAACCATGGATGAGGTGACCGAGCATGAAGGTGGTTATATCACCATCAAAGAAGCGGCGGGGGTATGTTCGTTTATTACCCCGTGGAACTTCCCTCTCTTTCAGGTCATAGCCAAAGTTGGTCCAGCACTGGCGGCCGGTTGCACCTGCGTGCTGAAACCCAGTGAGCAAACGCCACTGTGTACCTTCATATTTGCAGAGGTTTGCGAACAGGTGGGCCTGCCAGCCGGTGTTTTTAATCTGGTCACGGGCAAAGGTTCGGTGATTGGTGAGACCTTAAGCTCCCACCCCGAAGTTGACCTGGTATCGTTTACCGGCTCAACTGAAGTGGGTATCGATATTGCCAAATCGGCAGCCACGTCGGTTAAACGTGTATGTCAGGAGTTAGGTGGTAAATCACCATTTATCATCGCTGAGGACGCACCCCTGGCCAAGGCAGTTAAATACGTTATCAAAGATTCGATGTTTAACTCCGGACAGATGTGTGTCCAGTTAAGTCGAATTCTGGTTCACGAATCCCAGTACGAAGAGGCGCTGGAAGTGGCCAAAACTGTGGCCGATTCACTGGTAGTCGGGGATCCGACGGACAAAGGCACCTTCCTCGGGCCACTGAGTTCTATGCAGGCCAGAGATAGTGTGGTGCGATATATCGAAAAGGGTCTGGCAGAAGGTGCTCGCCTGGTCACTGGCGGCACTGAGTTGCCCGATGGTATCGATAAAGGAGCTTACGTGAGGCCGACCATTTTGGGTGATGTAAACAATGATATGGCAGTGGCCCGGGAAGAAATCTTTGGCCCGGTACTGTGTTTTATCCCCTATAAAGATGAAGCAGATGCCATCGCCATCGCCAACGATACCGACTTTGGCTTGTCCAGCGGTTTATGGGCCGAGGATAAAGACACACAGATGCGCATTGCCAAACAGCTGCGCGCAGGTCAGGTGAAGGTCAATGGCCCAGCCTTTAGTTTTGCAGCCCCCTTCGGCGGTTACAAAATGTCAGGCAATGGGCGAGAGTGGGGTGCCAGCGGCCTGATCGAGTACACGGAAGAAAAAGCTATCTTGACGGGTGGATAAGCTTGTTGGGGGCTTAGTTTAAGGTAGCCCGGTCTATAGACAGACTTACGCCTAAAGCCTAAAAAATAGCACGCTGGTTTGAGGCATATACTTCGAGGCATACATTAAGAGCAATCGTGAGGGTATTCATTCTCGTGCTTGCTCTTAATTGTGTCTAAACGATGGGTCTTAACTTCTGCCCTGGGCTTAGTCGCCATCTAAGTCTGTGGCAATATTGCGTACCGCAAGAAGCAATTTCTTATTAACAACAGGTTTATTAACGACAGGAGAGATCAACAATGTCGGTAACCCGATTTAGATTCCCTTATGTTGAAATGCCCGAAGTGGCGAGCCAGCTGAGAAGAGAAGTGAGGCAGTTTCTCGCCGAAGAGCGTGCCAATGGCGGGTTTGTGCCCATGGCGGATTGTTGGGCATCGGGCATGAGTGCCGAGTTTAGTCGTAAGTTGGGCCAACGTGGCTGGTTGGGCATGACCTGGGATAAGCAGTACGGCGGTCATGGTCGTACTTTTCTTGAGCGTTATGTGGTCACCGAAGAAATGCTCGCGGCCGGTGCGCCGGTCATGGCCCACTGGATTGCCGACCGGCAGAGCGGCCCGCAGATTATTAAGAATGCTCAGCCTCATGTCCGGGATCACATTATTCCGCGCATTGTCGCCGGTGAATGTTTTTGTGCAATCGGTATGAGTGAGCCCAATACCGGTTCTGACCTGGCATCGGTTGCCACTAAAGCTGAGAAGGTCGATGGCGGCTGGAAGGTTAATGGCACCAAGCTCTGGTCCACCGGTGCTCACGGCGGCGACTACATGATCACTTTGTTGCGCACCTCGCCGGTTGATACCAATGCCCGGCACGAAGGTTTGTCGCAATTTATTATCGATCTAAAATCCCCCGGCGTTAATGTTCGTGGCATTGCCGATATTGGCGGTCAGGTGCATTTTAATGAAACCCAGTTTGAAGATGTCTTTGTCCCCGATGATTATGTGCTGGGTGAGGTCGGTGGCGGTTGGAAGATGGTGGTCGGTGAGCTGGCCCTGGAGCGCTCCGGACCGGAACGCTTTTTAAGCTCTTTTATTGTCTTTCAGGAAGCTATGAAGGTACTGGTGAATAACCCGACCGACAAAACCAGAGAGGTGCTGGGTCAGGTGGTCGCGAAGATCAAAACCTTACGTCGGATGTCTTTGGGTATTGCTGGCTTGTTACAGGAAGGTGCTTCACCGGAAATGGAGGCTGCTTTGGTTAAAGATATGAGCACCAATTTTGAACGGGAGTTGCTCGAAAAAATTCGCTCCGTATTGCCTCAGCATGCTCTGGTGTCCCTGGACAGTTTGACGGCGAACCTGTTGCGAGAGGGTATCCTGCGGGTGCCATCATCGACCCTTCGAGGCGGTACCAACGAAGTGCTTAAAGGCATGATCGCTCGACAACTGGGGATGCGTTAAATGGCCGGCATTAAGGCAGGGGCAATGAGGCTCTTGGTAAAAAGGACAGGGGGAATAGCACGATGACTGAAACAGACAATATTATATTTGACACCGCCAGCCGTATTTTTGAAGACCTCAGCACCCCTGAAATTATCAATGCAGCGGAGGAGGGTGAGTGGCCCCAGGCGCTATGGCAAGCCATAGAAGAGTCCGGTTTAACCCTCACCTGGATACCTGAAGCCAATGGTGGAGTCGGTGCATCTATGCTCGACGGTTTTGCGGTAATCAAAGCTGCAGGTGGCGCGGCACTGCCAGTACCCCTGGCAGAAACTTTGATGGCGGGCTGGTTATTGGCCAAGGGCGGTCTCGAAGTAGGCACCGAGCCCATGACCGTCGCTATTTTAGATCCAGTGACTAGCGGTTTAAGCTGGGATGGCACTGCGCTTAGCGGCACGGCCCTGAGCGTGCCCCATGCCCGTAACGCAAAGCGCCTGGTAACGGTTGTCGATATGGGTAATAAATCCCAGGTGCTAGAGTTTGCACTTAGCCAGTTAGAAAGTACTCAGCCGGCTATTAGCCCACACGTTAATCTGGCAGGAGAACCCTGGGACACGGTGACTTTCAGCAAGGCTGTGCCAACGCGGTTTGCTGATCTTGAAGACGGTACCGATGCAAGCAGCGCTGAAGCCCTCGGAGCTTTGGTGCGCTGCGTACAGTCGGCTGGTGCCATGAGCGCGGCCCTCGAATTAACCATTCAATACTCTATGGAGCGGGTGCAGTTTGGTCGTCCCATTGCCAAGTTCCAGGCTCTACAGCATTCAGTAGCGGCCTTTGCGGGGCAGGTCGCAGCGATCAATGCAGCAGCGGATTCAGCGGCTGAGGCGGTGGCTTTTGGCGATGTCATCGATCATGCTGCCTGGGTAGAAATCGCTACGGCGAAAACTCGCCTTGAAGAAGCCGTCAATACCGGTGCCGCAGTGGCTCACCAGGTTCACGGTGCCATGGGTTTTACTTACGAGCATCGCCTACATCACCTAACACGACGTTTGTGGAGTTGGCGTGATGAATATGGCAGCGATGCCGTGTGGTCGATCAGGCTGGGTGAAGAAGTGTTGCAGTGGGGTGCCGAAGGCCTGTGGCCAAACATTACCGCAGTGAGTGATCCACGCTAGAGCTCATCACTCATCACTCATCACTCATCACTGATCTAAGTAAAACTGCATTAACAATAGCACCGATATTTTTAATAAAGAGGTTAAACAATGGATTTTTCATTAAGTAGCGAACAACAGGCCATCGTCGATAGCATTAGGGCATTGATGGAGACCTTTGGCGACGAGTTCTGGCTGGAGCGAGATAAAACCGGTGTATTTCCGGAGGAGTTTTACCAGGCTATGGCCAAAGGCGGCTGGTTGGGTATTACCATGCCCGAAGAATAT
>CALLDA010000234.1 GCA_937998635.1 uncultured Pseudomonadales bacterium | reverse complement strand
AGTTTGCCGGAGCCAATGATATTAATACGGGGTATCTGCATCGCAATGGGCTTAAGGGCTGGTGGACACTGGGCTGCCAGGTCTCAATAAGGCATTGTAGGCTTGCACGGCTTTATATAAACCCCTATCAATAGCATCGACAACGAGTGCATGACCAATAGAAACTTCAAGCAAGCCGGGAACCTGAGCGAAGCTGGCCAGATTGTTGAGATTGAGGTCGTGACCGGCATTGACTCCCAGGCCAATTTTGGTGGCATGTTGCGCCGCTGAGTGATATTGCTCATAGATCTCGTTACGTCGTTTTACGTCATGCCAGGCTGCGGCATAGGGGCCGGTGTAAAGCTCTATGCGCTCAACACCTAGCGCTTGAGCCAGGCTAATCTGTTCAATATCTGCATCCATAAACAGACTGATACGCACGCCCAGGGCTTTTAACTGGCTGATAATGGGTGTTAATAATTCAGCACTGCGGGTGAGATCGAAACCGTGATCCGAGGTGAGCTGATCACTGCTGTCGGGAACCAGAGTGCACTGTTGGGGCTGGGTCTGTTCGACCAGCGCAAGCAAGCCGGGATAATCGCCGAGGGGAGCCGCGAATGGATTGCCTTCTATATTAAATTCCACGCCCTCAAATTGCTCTGTGAGCTGGCCTAGCTCAAGCACGTCGTGAGGGCGTATATGGCGTTGATCGGGGCGGGGGTGGACGGTGATGCCATCTGCTCCAGCGTCAATACAGGTGCGGGCATGGGCGACCACATCCGGGTGATTACCCTCGCGGGAATTGCGAATAAGAGCAATCTTATTGACGTTGACACTGAGGGCGATCAACAGAGCTCGCCTCGTACCGGGGCTTGCAAATTACTTTCCTCGATCAGCGAAAGGCGATGTCAAAGACTCAGGCCCACTCGGAATAACCGCGTCGTTTGCGTTTGAATCGGGGCAGGATAACGCTTAGCAAGGCACCCATAAAAACCGATAGGGCACCGTAGAAAAACCATTTTTGGGTGCTGCTGTTGGCTAATTGTGCTGAGGTGGCTTTAAGCACATCAATTTCGCTTTGCAACATTTTGTTTTGTTTTAGCAACTCCTGATTTTGGCTATGGAGCTTTATGGCATTGGCCGAGACTTCCTGGATCTCTTTTAATTTGCTGGTGGTGTCCTGGTTTGCACCTTGTAGCTCAGCGAGCTGGGTGCCGAGTTGCTGTGCTTCAGCCTGGGCGCTGGCCAGGGCGCTTTTCATTTCTGTATTTTGAGTTTTCAACTTTTCATTCTCTGACTGAAATACAGCGATCCGGGTTTTCGCGATAGGTTGGCTGACCAGATATTGGCTCTCAAGCCAGCCGTCGAGACCGCCGGGGGTGGTGACATGGCTCCAGCCTTCCTGGGTTTCCAGAACGTTTAGCTGTAAACCCGCTTTAAGGCCTCGATGGAGGATTGCACAACGGCTACATGGGGTTTTTCGCAGCGGTACCCGAAGCTCATCACTGATGTAGCGGGTGGCTGCCAGAGTGGGTAGCGCTGTGATCAATAAAAATATAAGGCTAGCGAGTCGATACATATTTCTAGGTCCGGTTTTTCTCATAAAGGCTGTCGTTGCAGTTATTCGATTTAGTGTGCTTAAGGGTTCGATTTTGCCTGGTGAACTACTTTACCTCGCGAAGCTGCTTTACCTCGAGAACAAGGCCCTTAACTCGGAGAGCAAAGTCCTTAATCCGTAGAGCAAAGACATTCAGGGTAAGACTTTTTTAAAAGGTTTTACATTCACCTGCGCATAAACCCCAGCGGCCAGGTAGGGGTCGGCATCCGCCCAGACTTGTGCGTCTTCAGCACTATCAAATTCGGCAATAATAATACTGCCGGTAAAACCCGCATCACCGGGATCATTGGCGGCAATCGCCGGGTTTGGTCCGGCGACCAGCAAACGCCCGGCCTGCTTTAAGTCTTCCAGTCGTGCCAGGTGAGCAGGCCTGGCCTGTTGGCGTAAGGTCAGGCTGTTATCGATATCTTCGCAAACAATGCTGAACCACATGGTTTACTAACTCCTTAGTTTCGGCGCTTTGTATTGACGCTGGGTTCCAGTGCTGAAGCGGGTTCTGCTTCTGGCTCCGGCGCGCCCTGGTGCTTGATGATTGCCTCGAAGGGTATGCCGGTTAGTTTAGTGATACCTCGAAACAGGTAAATCATAGCAATCACCATAACCACCGTGGCAGGGAGGGCAATGACGGGGAAGCTCAGTGCCGTCATCTTGCCCAGTTGAGCATTGTACTCGACGCTTCCCGGTTGGCTGGTGACGATAAAAATGGCCAGCAGATAATTGAGGGTTGAGGATAAAAGGAAAGACCCGGCGATAATCCACGAGGCGGTAACCAGGCGTTTTTCAAAGGCCTGGGTATTATTGGTTTTGTGCAAGGCGCTTTCGACCTTTTCCAGATTAATAATGGCGTCATTGAACAGGAGGCTGCGAACCAGGGGGAAGCGGGTTTTCAATGACAGCACAGTGGCAATACCAAAAATAGCCGGTATCGCAGCTTCTTTGATGGCCAGGTATTTGGGATCAAGACCCAATAAGCTAATGCCGCCGGTCATAAAGATACTGAATACCCCAAGACCAGAGAAGAAATTGATTTTGCGGCGTCGATAGAAATCTCTCAAGCCGTAGCTGATCGGAAATAATAGCGCGACAATAATTCCCCAGGTGGTACCCAGATAATCTTCACCGCTCAGTTTGGTCAGAATCAAGGTCGGTACGACGACGTTGATGGCCAGGTTCAGCAGCATGCTTTCCTGCTTTGGAGAGCCCTGTTTTGGTGGCCCCTCTATCGGTGTTGGTGGTTCCAACGTTTCCTGTTTCAGAGTTGCAGGGCTGCCGGTGCTTTCGGTCATGATTTACGTTTGCTGTATGGAGAAAGCAGCGATTTTAGCGCTTCCAGGGCCGTTTGGCACGGAGCTTTCCGGAAACCTTTCCATGAACCATTCGACCACCTGAAATAATGCCTTTGAGATAGAGCATAGTAAGGACTTGTTTTGGCGACCAGCTATCGTGTTTTGGCATCGAAGGCTTTATAGTCTGCGCCCTTCTTCGAGTCCAGAATATCCCGTGGCACAGACGCTTTATATCCATCCAGAAAACCCCCAGGCCCGATTGATCAATCAGGCGGCGGAGATT
>CALLDA010000233.1 GCA_937998635.1 uncultured Pseudomonadales bacterium | reverse complement strand
GAGGAAACTGCCGATCAGGAGATTTGTGCGGCCTTGATGCTAATCGACCTGGATCACTTTAAAGATATTAATGATTCCTGGGGGCACGAAGTCGGCGACCAGGTATTGTTTAAAGTGGCCCGTGCTATTGAGCCCATTATTGATGATACCGCCATGGTCGCCCGTATGAGCGGCGATGAATTTATGCTCTTTTTCCCCTATGCCGGAGATGATCTCGCCCAGGGTTCAGCGAACGCTAATACCATGGCGACAAGGGTCAAGGAGGCCATTGCCCACCCTATTTTTTATGATGGCAACGAGTTTATTTTGACTGCCAGTGTCGGTATCGCTCTGTTGACCGATCATGATACAACTGCTGAGCGGGCCTTGCAGTACGCTGATACAGCGATGTATGAGGCCAAGCGCAAAGGCAGGAATGGCATTGCATTTTTCAATCAAAGCATCATTGATAAAGCTCAGCGACAAATAGGTTTGAACACCCGTTTGCGTAAAGCGGTCGATAACCAGGAATTTGCTCTTTACGTGCAGCCGCAGATTGATGTTCGTGATGGGCGAGTGATGGGTGGGGAAGCCTTATTACGCTGGGTGAATGCTGATCGCGTTACCAATATGCCCTCAGAGTTTATCCCTTTACTCGAATCATCTGGGCTCATTGTCGATGTCGGGCATTGGGTTATTCGCACCGCCTGTGAGTACATTAGAAACTTTCTTGATGAAGGGCTCTGGGAAGAGCATATGCGACTCGGTATTAACATCAGCCCCCGGCAATTTAATGATCCACAATTGTTGGAGGTCATTGAGCATAGTTTGCGCAGCTATGAGATAGACCCTCAATATCTCAACTTTGAAGTCACCGAAAGTCTGATGATCGAAGATGTAGAAGACGTCATCAAAAAAATGTCGGCCATAAAAGATCTCGGTGCCCAGTTTTCGATTGATGATTTTGGTATAGGTTATTCGTCGATGATTTATTTAAAACGCCTGCCTTTCGACTGGTTGAAAATAGATCGTGAATTTATTCATAACATTCACAAAGACCCAGAGAGTCGTGGCGTGGTCGAAGCGATTTTAGCGGTATCTCACCAATATGGCCTGCACGTTACGGCTGAAGGCGTAGAGGATCTTGAGTCTCTCGAAGTATTGCGCAAAGTGGGTTGTGATACCTATCAAGGTGCGCACTTTAGTATGCCGGTGCCGGTTGATCAATTCCGTAACTATCTGGCTGCCTGACTCAGCCTGCCTTTCGGCACTATTCCTTGTAAGCCCTTGTCCAGAAGAGTAAAATCCGCCCCCTTTTAAGAGTGCGGCCAGCCGTACTACCATCACTTTTGCGAATGTCCGCAATACAACTTCCTGCAGCACAATGCAGGCCCCAGGAGCTAAGTAATTATGGCAATTGAGCGTACACTTTCTATCATCAAGCCCGACGCGGTCGCAAAAAACGTGATTGGCGACATTATTGGTCGTTTCGAAAAAGCCGGGTTGAAGGTAGTGGCGGCAAAGATGCTGAGTTTGTCGGAGCAGAAAGCCGGTGGTTTTTATGCAGAACACGATGGCAAAGGTTTTTTCCCTGACTTGATAGCCTTTATGACCTCTGGGCCAGTTGTCGTTCAGGTGCTTGAAGGGGAAAGCGCAATTGAGAAAAACCGGGCGCTGATGGGCGCTACAAACCCAAAGGAAGCTGAAGCTGGCACGATTAGAGCGGACTTTGCCGACACCATTGACGCCAATGCTGTGCATGGTTCGGATTCTCCAGAGTCTGCGGCACGGGAAATCAGCTATTTTTTTGATGCTGGTGAAATTTGCTCGCGCTAGTGAGCACAACTCGCTAACACTGATAAACAAAGTTATGGATACGATTCCAGGCAGCGAAACCGGAGCAGACTTAAGCGGCTCAAAAATTAATTTACTGGGTTTGGGTGAACAAGGTCTGGTGGATTTTTTCGAGAGCATCGGGGAACGGAAATTTCGTGCCAAACAGGTAATGAAATGGATGCATGTTCGAGGCGTTACCGAATTTTCTGAAATGACTGATCTTTCAAAGTCATTGCGAGAACAATTAAGCGAGGTGGCTGAAGTACACCTGCCGGAAGTGGTTAGCCGGTCTGACTCTGAGGACGGCACTATTAAGTGGTTGATCAGAACTGCGGGTGGCAGTTGTGTCGAGTCGGTTTATATCCCCGAAAATGGACGTGGTACCTTGTGTGTGTCTTCGCAAATTGGCTGTGTGCTTGACTGTAGTTTTTGTGCCACTGGCAAGCAGGGTTTTAACCGTGACCTGAATGCTTCCGAAATCATTGCTCAGGTATGGATCGCAGTTCAGGCACTTGCACCCGGACGAGCCGCTAACGATCGCGCCGTCACCAATGTGGTGCTGATGGGTATGGGTGAACCACTGCTGAATTTTGATAATGTCGTAACAGCGGTCAACCTTATGATGCATGACTGCGCTTATGGTTATTCAAAGCGGCGGGTGACGCTGAGTACCGCTGGCGTCGTGCCAGCCTTAGACAAGCTCGGTGATGTCACAGACGTATCCCTGGCCATATCTTTACACGCGCCCAACGATGAACTGCGTGATCAGTTAGTACCGCTGAACCGAAAATATCCTATCGCCGTTTTGCTTGACTCAGCCCGCCGCTATCTTGAAAAAATGCCGGATCAACGGCGTAAAATAACCGTTGAATATACCCTTATGGATCAGATTAATGATCGTCAGGAGCATGCCGAACAATTGGTCGAGCTACTCAGTTCCACACCCTGCAAAATAAATCTTATTCCGTTTAACCCATTTCCAGGCTCAGACTATCGACGGGTTTCCAACAATGCTATGTACAGGTTTAGAGATATTCTCCATGAAGCCGGGTACACTGCCACGGTGCGAACCACGAGAGGGGATGATATCGCTGCTGCCTGTGGGCAACTGGCCGGTGAAGTGAATGACCGAACTCGGCGCAGTCAGAGATATAGGGATAAACAGGCTGATAAGCTGCAAACTGTGAAGATAATTTCGGGCTGAATAATTCAAAATGACAAAGCTAATAGCTGTATCACTTATCTTCATTCTTGGCGCAGTGTCCAGTGCTTGTACGACAACAACAACGCGCTCCGGTAATTCGCTAACCTCATCACCAAACTTATCTTCGGATCAGCGGCAACAGCAAAAGGAAGATGCGCTTGAAACCAGTATAAAGCTGGGTTTGGGTTATCTGCGTGAAGGTAATCGGAATGGGGCGAAGCTGCACCTGCGTAAGGCACTGAAAGCCAATCCCCGCTCAGCCATGGCCCACAACGGTATGGCTCTGTTATACCAGTTGGAAAAAGATAACGAGCTCGTTGAAGAACATTTTCTGAAAGCCCTGGGGTACGACCCTGAATTAACCGCAGCCAGAAATAATTATGCGGTTTTTCTAATGCGCTCAGGGCGCGATGAAGAGGCTTATACACATCTTGTCAGAGCGGCGAAAGATATTGAATATCCGCGTCGCGGGCGGGTGTACTTGAGTCTCGGTCAGGTCGCCAAGCGTTTGGGTAAAAATGAAGAAGCCCTCGCGGCCTTGGAGAGGTCGATTAATGTAGCGCCTGGAATGGTGCCGGCATACCTGGAGTTGGCGGCGGTGTATTTTGAAAAAAATAACTTGCCTCGGGCCAAGCGTTATCTGGACAAATATGATGAGCTTGCGGGCCCTAGAGCGAGCGCTCTGTGGCTGGGTGTAAGGTTAGAGCATGCGTTTGGCAATAGAGATGGGGTAGCAAGTAAAGCATTGGCATTAGAAAAAATGTTTCCTTATTCACAGCAGTACCTGGATTACCAGGAGTGGCAAAAAAATCAGTGATGGTGAAGTAGTGGAAGAGCAAAACGGCGTACCGGATATGGCGGTTTTGCCTGGCTTAAAAATGCGCAAAGCCCGGACGGCATTGTCCATTTCTGTTGAGGAGGCGGCCGCATCGCTAGGGCTTACAGAGAGAATTCTCAAAGCCCTCGAAGCAGACGACTATGGCAAGTTACCAGCTGATGTTTATGTTCGAGGTTATATTAGAAGCTACTGCTCACTGTTAAATATAGACGCTGCAGCTATTTTGCAGGCTTTTGAACGCTTGGTTGAAATGGAGAAGCAGCAAAGTCCCGAAGATGAGAAAAAACCACTCCTTGAAGACCCAAGATTGCGCGTCATAATAGCCTGTGCCGCTGTCATATTGTTGCTGCTAGTAGCGGTAGCAATATTTGCGGAGAGTCCGGATGGTCAGGTGCAATTGGGCGACCAGACAGAATACCGTGGGGATTATGTATATAAAGAAGTGCCAGGCTCCTCAATTATTTTCCAGGCGCGTTATGGCCCGCTCCCCACGACTGAAATAAGTGTCTAATCAGATGTCAATTAAATCACCGATTCAACGCCGTCAAACGCGACAGATTATGGTGGGCGACGTGCCAATCGGTGGTGATGCGCCGATTTCGGTACAGAGTATGACCAACACCGAAACCACAGACGTGGCAGCTACCGTTGCCCAGATAGAAGTAATTCAGAATGCCGGGGCAGACCTGGTTAGAGTCTCCGTGCCGACCATGGATGCCGCTGAGGCCTTTGGAGAAATTCGTCATCAGGTTGACGTGCCGCTTATAGCCGATATTCATTTTGACCATAAGATCGCACTCAGAGTTGCAGATCTCGGTGTCGATTGCCTGCGCATCAACCCCGGCAATATTGGTAAGGAAGAGCGAGTTCGTGCGGTGGTAGATAGGGCGCGCGATTTAAACATTCCCATCCGCATCGGAGTCAACGCCGGTTCCCTTGAGAAAGACCTGCAAAGAAAATACGGCGAACCGACACCAGATGCGATGGTTGAATCCGCCATGCGCCATGTGGATATTCTGGACCGCCTGAATTTCCAAAACTTTAAATTGAGCCTCAAAGCGTCTGATATTTTGATGACCGTAGCGGCTTATCGAAAGATAGCCAGTCAAATCGATCAGCCATTACATCTGGGCATTACCGAAGCCGGTGGCCTGCGCTCCGGTACCGTCAAGTCTGCGGTTGGGCTTGGTATGCTGTTGATGGATGGTATCGGCGACACCATCAGAATATCTCTCGCCGCAGATCCAGTCGAAGAGGTAAAGGTCGGCTGGGACTTATTAAAAAGCCTACGATTGCGGAGTAAAGGCATAAATTTTATTGCTTGTCCGAGTTGTTCCCGACAAAACTTCGATGTTATTAG
>CALLDA010000232.1 GCA_937998635.1 uncultured Pseudomonadales bacterium | reverse complement strand
CAAACCCTGGCGGCCTTGTCCCTAAGCGAGTCCACGCAACATCAATTGGTCACCGGACAAAATGTCGCCCAGGCCTTTCAATTCGTTGTCTCGGGCAATGCTCAGATAGGTTTTATCGCCGAATCTCAATTTCTCGCTCTACCGAACGCTGATCGGGGTTCCCGCTGGAAAATACCCCATGATTTGTATCTACCCATCGAACAAGCTGCGGTAAAACTCGGTAGAAGCAGAGATAATATCGCTGCTCAGGCCTTTCTCGATTTTCTGAAATCACCTGAGGCCACCGCCATCATTAGCGCTTCCGGGTACCTCGTTAACGATACGGCCAAGCCCAAACCCTTCGACTAACAAAACAGACCTGAAGCTGACAAAATAGCCGCCATGGATTTCTCTCAATTTGATTCTCAGCCCATCTGGCTAACCTTTCGTCTCGCGACGACAACGACATTATTATTACTGTGTATTGCCACGCCTCTGGCCTGGTGGTTGGCTAATACCCGCTGCCGTTTTCGACAGGCAATTAACGCTTTGGTAGCCCTGCCTTTAGTGCTACCACCCACGGTTATTGGATTTTATTTATTATTAGTGCTGGGGCCAAAAGGTTGGCTCGGGCAGCTCACAGAAAGCCTGGGGATCGGTCTTTTACCCTTTACTTTTAGCGGTCTCGTGATTGGCTCGGTGATCTACTCCCTGCCCTTCGCGGTACAACCCATTCAAAATGCCTTCGCCGCTATAGGCAGGCGTCCTCTCGAAGTCGCCGCGACACTGAGGGCTTCGCCCTGGGATCGTTTTGTCAGCGTTGCCCTGCCTCTGGCAAAACGCGGCTTGTTAACAGGGGCGGTACTCGGTTTTGCTCACACCCTGGGAGAGTTCGGCGTGGTACTGATGATAGGCGGCAATATCCCCGGACAAACCCAGGTGCTCTCGGTCGCAATTTTTGATCATGTCGAAGCCTACGAATACGGCGAGGCCCACGTGCTAGCAGCCGGTACGCTGGTGTTCTCCTTTCTTGTTCTACTGACCCTGTATTGGCGAATAGATCAACGTCGAACTGATAAAATTTAAGGGAGCTATTGCCCATCTCCCCTCTCAATAAAGAATCAAATGCCGATAATCCAGGAGCTGCCAAACACCGAGGCATTGAGGCACGGTTTCAGCTCAAGCATAAAGACTTTGAACTTGATATCAATTTCACTGCGCCAGCAAAGGGTGTAACAGGAATATTCGGACCGTCCGGGTCCGGCAAGACCACACTGCTGCGCTGTATCGCAGGCCTGGAAAAACCCGACCAAGGCTACTTTAGTGTCAAGGGCCATTGCTGGCAGGATAAGAAACAAAGCTGGCCAGTGCACCGCCGTCCCATCGGTTATGTATTCCAGGAAGCCAGCCTTTTCCCTCACTTAAATGTGCGTGAAAATATCGAATACGGTTGGCAGCGTATCGCGAAAAATCAGCGCAAGCTGAAACTTGATGAAGTTGTTGCCTGGTTAGGTCTGGAAACCCTGCTCCATCGTCAGACCGATCAATTATCCGGCGGCCAACGCCAACGTGTTGCCATCGCCAGGGCGCTGCTTACCAGCCCACAACTACTATTAATGGATGAACCCCTCGCCAGCCTCGATCCAGCCGGTAAAGCTGAGATTCTGCCCTATCTGGAAAGCTTGTATCAGGAACTCGATATTCCCGTGCTATACGTCAGTCACTCTCCTCAGGAAGTCCAACAACTGGGGGACTATCTTATTCTGCTTAATCAGGGCCGAGTGCAAGCCGTCGGCGAACTCAATACCTTACTCACTGACCCACAATTGCCCATTGCTCATTTTGAAGATGCCGCTGCCGTGCTAAATGCCAGGGTTATCAGTCACGATGAGGAGTTTCATTTGACCAGCCTGGGTTTTAACGGTGGTCAGGTTTCAGTGTCGTATAATGGCTTACCTATCGGCCATCAAGCCCGCCTGCGGATATGTGCCCGGGATGTTAGTCTGGCATTAATACCCCCCCAGCAAATAAGTATCAGCAATAGCTTTCCAGTGCGTATCGTTAGCCTCAACCCTGACCGCGACCCATCGCAAATGCTGGTGCGCTGCGAAACCGGTGGGCAGAACCTGCTCGCGCGCATCACTCGCCGCTCTGTGTCTCTGTTAGACATAGTGCCTGACAAGATTGTCTATGCTCAGGTTAAAAGTGTCGCCTTGATGAAATGATGGTTCAATTATGAAGGAGCGATCCACAGGGCTTTTAAGCTAAAAGGAACAAGGGCTCTCGTAAGCGCCAGTTAGTAAGTCTGCAGGTATGCAAAGCAGTTTATTGTATCTTAGCTGATCCAACAATCCGGACAGCACTATATGTCAGTCCTTAAAACATTCGTATGTCGTATTAGTGTGTTCCAGGCGTAAAAAAACCCGACAAGTGCCGGGTTTAATCCTAAGCATCTTACAAAAATTAATCGTAAACGATAACGCCGCGAGCATTTTTACCTGCTTCGAGATCGGCAAAGGCCTGTAAGGCTTCGTCGATGGAATAGGTTTGCGTCACCATCCGGTCTAAATCGAGCTTACCCTGTTTATACAACTCCAGGTATTTAGGGAAATCGACTCTAAATTCGGCGCCACCGTACATGGAGCCTTTAATAGTTTTTGATGTTAGAGGGAACATCAGCGCGTTGAGCTCCAGTTTTTGATTGAGCTTACCAACCCCCACCACCGTCATAACACCACCCCGACGAGTGGCCTTTTGGGCCTGATCAACCACCGCTGGAATGCCGATGGCCTCAAAACCATAATCAACACCAATTCCGCCGGTCATCGCCATAATTTCCTTGACCGTATCACCGCTGCCATTGATGGTATCGGTGGCACCCATCTCTTTAGCCATGGCCAATTTATCATCGGATAAATCCACCGCGATGATCCTGGCCGCACCCGCAATACGAGCACCCTGGATAATTGATAGTCCGACACCGCCCGCGCCAAATACAGCTACGGTGCTGCCTGGTTTGACCTCGGCGGTTTTCAATGCAGCACCCACTCCTGTGGTCACACCGCAACCAACCAGAGCGGCGGCTTTCATGTCGATGTCGTCGTTGATCTTGACCAGACACATGGACGGAACAACTGAATACTCGGCCATATTGCCGAGGAATTGCATGACGTTAATATCTTCGCCATCTTTGTGAACACGGGTAGTGCCGTCCATCATCTTGCCATCGGGGGTGCTTTTTAAACACAGGTAAGGCTCACTGCGCAGGCAGTGATAACAATCACCACAATTCGGTACAAACGACAGGGTAACGTGATCACCCGGTGCAACATTGGTCACATTTGCGCCAACCTCTTCAACAATGCCAGCGCCCTCGTGACCGAGCACCATGGGGAAAGCCACTGGGATGGTGCCGTTGATAACGGAAAGATCTGAGTGACAGATACCTGTTGCTTTGATTTTTACCAGGACTTCATCGGCCTTGGGTGCATCCAGAGTCACCTCTTCCACGGCATAGTCATTCAATCCGCGGGCTACCACAGCTTTCATTGTTTTCATTTAGCCTTCTCCAGTTATCTTTTCATAAATAGCGTTTGCAAAACTGAGCGGCAGTTTACCACCACCGGTTTCATTGAGGTATGGCTCTGGATGGATTTAGCTTTATTACCGAGGTCGCAGGACGAAAAGCGAAGGTAGTGCTACGCTAGGGGATCACTGTTAACTCATAAGCAATACATTTACTCACTGATAAACGGAGACACCATGAAAGAACTATCTACAACGGTATTTGCTGAGGACTTTGTTTTTCTGGAAGGCCCGCGTTGGCGAGACAATAAGCTCTGGCTTTCAGATATGCACGGCCACGTGGTTTACACCATTGGTATGGACGGCAAACGAGAAAAAGTTGTCGATGTGCCCGGCCAGCCTTCCGGTCTTGGCTTTTTACCCGACGGCACGCCCCTGATCGTATCCATGCACGATCGCAAGCTCATGAAGCTGGTGGACGGTAAATTAGAACTGCACGCCGATCTTTCAGAAATTTGCCCCTACGAAATAAACGACATGGTGGTAGATAAAAAAGGTAATGCCTACATTGGCAATATTGGCTTCGATATCTTTAAAAAAGAGCGCTTCAAGCCGACTAATTTCGTTCTGGTTACCGCAGATGGCGCCATCAGCGAAGTCGCCACAGATCTGGCCGTACCCAACGGCCCGGTGATTACTCCGGATGGTAAAACCTTGATCGTCGCGGAATCATGGGCGAAAAAACTCAGTGCCTTTGATATTGAAGCCGATGGCTCGCTCAGTAATCGTCGAGTATTTGCCGACCTTGGTGATTCCGCGCCCGATGGGATTTGCCTGGACGCAGAGGGTGCTGTGTGGGTCGCAGTATTCAATCAGGATCATTTCATCCGGGTGCTAGAGGGCGGAGAAATCACCCATCGTGTCAAAGTGCTTGACCGCTTTCCTGTCGCCTGCACCCTGGGTGGTCCCGATGGTTGCACCTTATTTGGTTTAACTTATCAGGGTTCTATACAGGACATCGGCAAAAATAAGACAGCATCGCGGATTGAAATAGTCCATGTCGATGTCCCCGGCAGCGGTTCACCCTGAGCGATTGACTCTGGACTCGCTACTGTGGACGATTGACCCATTCAGACTCGGATATAAACGGTTTTGTTCTTAAATAAACCAAAAAGGCCGACATCACTGTCGGCCTTTTTGGTCAACAAATTATTTGCGCATTGCTGGCTTAGCTATCAAGACGCTCAATAATCGTAGCATTGGCTGTGCCGCCACCCTCACATATGGCCAGTAAGCCATAATGACCTTTACGGCGCTCGAGCTCATTGAGCAGAGTTGTCATCAGCTTGGCTCCCGTACATCCTAAAGGATGACCATTGGCCTGCGCCCCGCCATTAACATTGAGTTTATTAAGATCAGCCCCGACACCTTTCGCCCAGGCCAGAGGAACCGGACCAAAGGCCTCATTCACCTCATAGAGATCCATATCATCGATCGTTAGACCGGCTCGTTCCAGGGCCTTTTTGGTCGCTGGGATAGGGCCTTCGAGCATAATCACGGGATCAGAACCAACCACCGCGAGCGAATGAATACGAGCACGGGGCTTGAGGCCGTATTTCTCGACAGCTTCTGCATTGGCCAACATTACCGCCGCTGAACCATCACTGATCTGACTGGCCGCGCCTGCGGAAACCACGCCGCCTGGAGCCAGCGGCTCTAATTGAGATATTGCCTCAACACTGGAATTAGCTCGTATGCCTTCATCCGCATCGTGGATAAACAGATCGCCATTTTCGAGGGTTACTTCAATCGGCAATATTTCCTCTCGAAAGGCGCCAGATTCTGTCGCAGCATGGGCTTTCATATGGCTTTGATAAGCGAACTCGTCCAGGTCTTCACGTTTGATGTCGTATTTTTCTGCCAATAACTCAGCACCCATAAACTGGCTAAACTCGACACCAGGGTATTTTTCTTCCAGACGCTCGCTTTTTGGCAAGCCACGACCCTGAGCTTCGCTATCTTCGATATTAGAGAACATGGGTACTCGGCTCATGGACTCAACGCCACCAGCGATCACCACAGCCTGAGTACCGGACCTCACCGCCTGCGC
>CALLDA010000231.1 GCA_937998635.1 uncultured Pseudomonadales bacterium | reverse complement strand
CTTTACAGGTGCCGGTCGGGCGTTTGCGGAAAATGAATATGGGGCCAGAATATTTGTCTGCATTCACTGTGGGCGACCAATTATTGTGGGGTGCGGCTGAACCTCTCAGGCGGATAACTAAGCTGTTGCTGGAGCGATAAGTGAGCACAATTAATGTGGTTGTCGTGGGCGCTACCGGTGCAACCGGTGAGGCCTTGATCGAGGCTCTGGATGAATCCGAATTTACCAGTGGTGATCTGTATTTAGCTGCCAGTGAAGCCTCGCTTGGCGAGACAGGGCTTTATAAAAAACGCCCGGTGATGGTGGAGAACCTCGCTGATTTTGATTTTTCGCAGGTTCAGCTGGCTTTTTTTGCTGTACCTGAGGAAGTGTCTCGCGATTACGCCGATCAGGCGATCTCGGCAGGTTGCCAGGTGATTGATTTATCGTGCTGTTTTCGGAATGAAGAATCCGTGCCTCTGGTTGTCAGTGGCGTGAATTCAGAAGTATTGGAGGAGGATAATTACGATCTCGTCGCGCTTCCAGACTCATTGACAGTTGATTTGAGTCAGGTGCTTAAGCCGATTCATGGCAATTCTGAAATTGTCCGAATAAACGTCGCGACCTACCAGGCAGTCTCTAGTGCCGGAAAGAAAGGTGCGACCGAATTAGCCCGCCAGACCTCTAACTTGCTCAATGGCTTACCCGTCGAACCAGAATTATTTGCTCAGCAGATAGCCTTTAATATTCTGCCCGAGGTGGGTGAGCTTGTTGAGTCCGGTCATTCCAGTGCTGAGTTAGGTCTGGTGAGTGATATGCGTCGAGTCATGGCTGATGAGACCTTGGCTATCAGCGCTACCTGTGTGCAAGTGCCGGTTTTCTATGGCTCCTGTCAGGCCGTGAGTATCGAGACGCGCTATCCTCTCGCTATTGATGAGCTTGTCAGCGTGTTGCGGGATGTCGAGGGTCTGGACGTTTCCACAGGTAATGCTCAGAGAAATTACCCGGTGCCTTTAGCAGTGGTCGATAAGGCAGCTGAGGCTTGTAGTGTGGGCCGTATTCGCACGAGTATTGGTATCGAAAACGGCATAGATTTGTGGATTGTGTCTGATAGTGTACGTAAAAGTGCAGCAAATAATGCCATTGGTGTAGCAAAGCTATTGCTAAAAAGTTCTTTATAATAAATACTTACGCGCAATACCTATGTAAGTTGTGTAGGTTGGGTTGAGCTAAGGCAATAATCTTAAGTCGCGATTATGTGATGAGCACAGGAATCTGCGAGCTAAGTAAAATAAAGGTAAGGGAGCATGATGTCGCATCTAAGAACTTTGGTATTGAGTTTCGTGGTCTTGCTGTACTCGGGTTGGGTTTCAGCGCTCGGTCTAGGAGATCTAAAACTTAATTCTTCGCTTAATGAACCGTTCGACGCAGAAGTGGCTGTACTTAATGCCGGTGAGTTAAATGTCGAACAGCTCTTTGCGAAGCTCGCTTCCGGTGAGGATTTTGAGCGCGCTGGGGTTGATCGTGAATTGTATCTTCTAGACTTACGCTTCAAGCTGGATATGAGCAAACCCGGTAAGCCGGTCATTAGAGTCACTTCAACAAAGCCGGTTCGTGAACCTTACCTTAATTTTCTCATTCAATTGCAGTGGCCTTCTGGGCGGCTGCTAAAGGAATATACCGTGTTCCTGGACTTGCCAGTGTTTGCTGGCAAGCAATCATCCCCAAGCTCTCGTATTGCTCAATCGGACAGTCCTGTCTCTAGCGCGACTTCAAAAAAAAAAGACACGTCGGCTCCCAGTCAATCTGAAACGTCCACAGGTTTTGTAACTGGCAGTTCCTCCAGCCAGACGGGCAGTTATCGAGTTCAAAGTGGTGACACTCTCTGGGGTATAGCTAGCCAAAACCGTCCTCAAGGTAGTTCTATTCATCAAGCGATGCAGGCTATTTACGAACGTAATGGTGCCGCCTTCGTAAATGGGAATATGAACGTGCTGAAAAAAGGGGCCGTACTTGATGTTCCTGATGCTAACGCCATTAGTGCGGTGGATGATCGCCTGGCTAAAAACCAGGTGGCATTGTCCGCTGAGGCTTTACAGGACCAACTAGAGAGTCCTGGACTGATAAGTTCTGAACCGATTGAGTCGGTGGCTCCTGAGGAACCGACTCAATCAGATGGCGTTTTGCGTCTTTTGTCGGCCGATACAGGGGCGAGTAGTGGATTAGGAGACGCAGGGGATCCTTCATCTGAAGGTGTTGCCGGGGAGGTTCTCGAAAATGATTTGGCAATTGCTCAGGAAGGTTTATCTAAATCGACTCGTGAAAATCAGGAGTTGAGAGAAAAGATAGCACAGCTAGAAGAGCAGCTGTCGACCATGTCGCGCCTCGTAGAGCTAGGAGATGACCAGTTAAGTGCTATCCAGCAAGGTTTAGGTAAAGAGGATTCGGCGGTTGAGGAAGATGCTTCTGCATTGCTTGGGGAGGACGCTTCTGCGTTGCCAGAGGAGGATGCTTCTGCATTAGCTGAGGAGGATGGTTCTGCATTAGCTGAGGAACTTGAGGAGGTTGATACCTCCGCCGACCCAGTGGCGGCATCTGAGGAGGCGCAGCCTCAGGGTTTATTGGCGAGCTTTAGAGATAAGTTTACGATTATCGCGGCAGGTTTACTGCTAGTTGTATTAGGGGCACTGTTTTTATTGTCCCGTCGTCGCAAAGACGAAGCTGATACAGAACATCTTGCTACAGACAAGCCTTTCTCCTTCGATGATCGACAGTCCGGTCTGGATGCAGGGGGATCCGATCTCGTCGCGAGGGCGGATGATATTGATGAAGATGATCAATTATCTGCTACTGATGTAGATAATGATTTCGTTAATGCCGATGACGGCCTTGCTGGGAGTGAGGATGGCGAGGTTGATCCCATTGGTGAGGCAGACATCTACCTGTCTTTTGGTGACTACGGACAGGCTGAAGCGGTTATCCAGCGTGCGCTTGAAGCCGAGCCCGAAGATAGTCGTTTACACCTCAAGCTCCTCAGTTTGTTTTCGGACCAGAGTGATATAGATCGTTTTGATGGACATTATCCACAACTAGTGGCTTTAGGTGACGCGTCGGCAATACAAAGCGCAGACCGGATACGTGAATCGATTGCTATCGAGAATGATGAGTTCCATGAAGAGCTATTGACGCCGCCTGAAGATAGCCAGCCAGAGGAGAGCTTGCCAGAGGAGAGTTTAGAGGAAGACTTTGCCGAACCTGCTTTTGAAGTTGAGCCTGCAGAGCAAGAGCTAGAGTCTCTCGATGAAGGAGTTAATATCTTAGACGAAGACCTAGAATCGCATGAAGGTTTGCCTCTAGAGACACTGGTTCTAGATGACGATAGTGACTTGGATAACGAAGATCTTGATCTCGATTTGGATCTGGATTTATCTGAATCAGGCGAAGTAGAGAGTGAGCAGAAGCTCGATTTAGGTTATGACCAGCCTGACCTGGGAGATATCGAATTAGATATTGATCCAGGTGATGAGGTACAAATTGAGCTTGATCAAGATGCCGCCGATAGTAAGTCAGAGTTTGATGATTTCGATATTGAAGCAGATCTGGATTCATTAATCGAAGGGGATGAAATTACCACACAGCTAGAACTGGCCCAGGCCTATATTGATATGGGCGATAAAGACGGAGCCAGAGATATACTTAACGATGTGCTTGCTAACGGCAATCCAGAGCAACAAGCCCAGGCGCAGGAAATCCTCACCCAAACCACCTGACTAATATGGTCGACAAACAACCCTGGCAGTACAGTACCAACTGCAGGATGCCCGAAGGAGAAAAATTGCCCTCGGGCATTTTTCGTTATGCAGCGGCTATCGAGTACGATGGTAGTGAGTACTGCGGTTGGCAGCGTCAACCCCATTGTACGAGTGTGCAAAGCCAGGTTGAAAAAGCGTTATCCTCAGTTGCCAATGAACCGATAATCGTAGCTTGTGCCGGGCGTACGGATACCGGGGTACACGCTACCACGCAGATTATTCATTTTGATAGTCAAGCTGTTCGCGGTCCGAGCAACTGGGTCAAAGGCAGTAATGCCAATATGCCCCGAGACATTCGCTGCCATTGGGCGGGACAAATGTCGGAGGGTTTTCACGCGCGATTTAGCGCGGTGTCACGTACTTACCGCTACGCTGTGTTGAATACACCCCGGCAGCCAGCCTTACTAAAAGACAACGTGACCTGGGAGAGACGGCCGCTGAGCCTGTCGGCCATGCAGCAGGCTGCGGGTGCTCTGATTGGTGAACACGACTTCAGCTCTTTTCGAGCCGCCCACTGTCATTCAATGACGCCCTGGCGACACATTTATTATCTGGATATATTTTCCGTTAACGATATGATCGTTTTCGAAATTTGCGCCAATGCCTTTTTATTGCACATGGTGCGTAACATCGTCGGTGCCTTATTGACTGTGGGTCGTCAGGAGCAGGCCCCCGATTGGCTGGCAGACCTATTATTACTGCGCGATAGAAAAAAGGCTCCCATGACAGCGCCGCCCACCGGGCTTTATCTTGTTGGGGTGGGCTACCCACCGCAGTTTGAGTTGCCGGAGTTCAATGCTGGGCCCTGTTTTGTTGGGCGAGAGCTAAAGCCAGTGGCCCTGCCTGATCGGCTTGATAAAATCCCACTCAGAACTTAGGAAACAGCTGTGACTAGTAAAGTAAAAATTTGTGGGATTACCAAT
>CALLDA010000230.1 GCA_937998635.1 uncultured Pseudomonadales bacterium | reverse complement strand
CACTTATACCAATGTATGATGCCAGATTCATGTCGCTGGAAGGCGCTCACACTACACTAACGCTACAAACCGGGAATTTATTTATGGGTGACAAAATCGTGCACACCTCTGACGCCAATTTTGATACTGACGTGCTCGGTGCCGACACCCCGGTGCTGGTGGATTTTTGGGCCGAGTGGTGTGGGCCCTGCAAAATGATCGCGCCAATTCTCGACGAAATTGCCGACCTCTACGAAGGTAAATTGAAAATCTGCAAATTGGACGTCGATGCCAACCGAGATGTCGCTGCCAAATTTAATGTCCGCGGTATTCCCACGCTTATGCTGTTTAACGAGGGTGCCTTACAGGACACCAAAGTCGGCGCGCTGTCAAAGGCACAATTAACTGAATTCCTCGATAGCAGTATCTAAGCCCAGAATAAGCGCTTCAAACCTTCGCCGCACCGGCTTATTTTTTAGCTCTGTGCGGCTGTAAAAACCAGTTGTTATTTCTTCAACAGGGGGTATACTCGCCCCAGCACAGGATACAACAACGTCATATCTTCCCTGATACCTCGTTAAACCACTCGAACTAAACTTTCTGAACAAGCACTCTAAATTCTCTAGTAAACACACTGAATTAAAGTACCCCGAGTCATAAGTCTCAACCATAGGCTCTGACTGGCATGTACCTTGACTACCCAGGCGAGTAACAAATAATAACTGGCACCCCCGACGTTTTTGCTTTTGCAAATACGCTGTTGCGTTAAACCTTATCCCTCCGGTCTTATTACTCGCCACGTGATCATTGCAGAGCCACTCATAAGCACCCATCACTTCCACTTAACACATCTTAATAACTAATTATATTTATGAATCTAACTGATCTGAAAACCAAACGTATTGACGAACTTATTGCTATCGGTACAGAAACCGGCCTCGAAAATATAGGTCGCGCCCGCAAGCAGGACATCATTTTTAATATCTTAAAGCGCCACGCCAAAAGTGGTGAAGACATCTACGGTGACGGTGTCCTTGAGATATTGCCTGACGGCTTTGGTTTTTTGCGTTCCTCCGATTCCAGCTACCTTGCTGGGCCGGATGATATCTATGTTTCACCGAGTCAAATTAGACGCTTTAACCTGCGCACAGGTGATAGCGTAGAAGGCAAAATCCGTCCACCCAAAGATGGGGAGCGCTATTTTGCTCTGCTAAAAGTCAACACCATCAATTTTGATAAGCCGGAAAACGCACGCAACAAGATACTTTTTGAAAACCTGACGCCTTTATTTCCCGATGAACGTTTTGTCCTGGAGACGGGTAACGGTAGTTCTGAAGACCTGACAGGGCGCATCATTGACCTCGTCGCCCCCATTGGTAAAGGTCAACGAGGACTCATCGTAGCGCCGCCCAAGGCGGGCAAAACCATTATGATGCAGCACATCGCCCAGGCGATTACCCGCAATAACCCTGAAACGATAATGATTGTCTTGCTCATTGATGAGCGTCCCGAAGAAGTTACAGAGATGCAACGTACCGTGCGCGGTGAAGTGGTAGCTTCGACTTTTGATGAACCACCGGCCCGTCATGTGCAGGTTGCTGATATGGTGATCGAAAAGGCCAAGCGCCTGGTTGAGCATAAAAAAGACGTGGTTATCCTGCTTGACTCTATTACCCGCCTGGCACGGGCCTACAACACGGTTATTCCATCCTCAGGGAAGGTGCTAACCGGTGGTGTTGATGCCCACGCACTAGAAAAACCTAAACGCTTCTTTGGCGCAGCAAGAAATATCGAGTTCGGCGGTAGCCTGACCATTATCGCCACGACACTGGTTGATACCGGCTCAAAAATGGATGAGGTCATTTACGAGGAGTTCAAAGGCACCGGTAATATGGAGCTGCATCTGGACAGAAAAATCGCTGAGAAACGTATCTACCCAGCCATTAATATTCGCCGATCCGGTACCCGTCGCGAAGATTTATTGATGGAGGAATCTGAACTACAACGGGTATGGATTTTGCGCAAATTGCTCCACGATATGGAAGACCTGTCTGCCACTGAATTTTTAGTCGATAAGCTAAAAAGCTTTGAAAATAATGAAGATTTCTTTGGGGCGATGAAGCGTAAATAAAACAAGCCTTTCGGTAAATTCGGTAAATTCCGAAGCATAAAAAAGCCCGGTTTCTACCGGGCTTTTTTTATATAGCGCCCGTTCAGGGCTTACTACAGATCTACCTAGCCAAGCTCATTACCGACAATGGACACAAAGCTCACGCAGCGACCCGGCTGACCACCCAGGTTATGGGTTAAACCAAGTTTAGGATTATCGATCTGCCGCTCGCCCGCTTCACCACGTAGCTGCAACCACATTTCGTACATCATGCGTAGACCGCTAGCACCGATGGGATGGCCAAAACTCTTTAAGCCGCCATCGGGATTGACCGGCTGGGCACCATCACCATCAAAACGCCCTTCCATCACATCGCGCCAACCTTGACCGCGCTCGGAAAAGCCCATATCTTCCATCAGCACCAGTTCGGTGGCGGTAAAACAGTCGTGCACCTCAGCCATGCTGATTTGCTCACGGGGATTGGTGATGCCCGCCTGCTTGTAGGCGTCCTGTGCCGATACCACCACTTCCTGAAACGTCGTGAAATCGTAATCTTCACTGATAAAGCCTTCATTTGGCCCAGCTGCAATGGAGAAGGCTTTGAGGTAAATCGGATTGTCGGTGTATTTATGTGCATCCTCAGCCCGGCACAAAATGGCAGCGGCCGAGCCATCGGCAACACCAGAGCAGTCGAAGACACCGAACATACCGGCAATCCGTGGAGACTTACAAATAGTTTCAATAGGTACTTCTTTTCTAAACTGTGCTTTCGGGTTTTTTGCCCCGGCAACGTGATTTTTCCAGGCAATCCGCGATAATACGTCCTTTAATTCCGCTTCCTCAACTCCGTATTTTTCGCAATAGGCTGGAGCGAGGAGGGAAAACATCGCCGGTGCCGTCATGCTCGATTCCGTGCCATCACCGTCTGGTCCCGGTACCACCAGCCCTGAATAACCACCATCTTTCAATTTTTCAACACCGACGGCCATCACCAGATCGTAGGCGCCACTGGCCACAGCATAAGCAGCATTACGAATTGCCTCACTGCCGGTCGCACACATGTTTTCGAGCCTTGTGACCGGTTTATACGGCGTTTTCAGTGCCTCTGAGAAAACCAGGCCAGACACTCCGCTGGCAAATGTGCCCAGCCAGTAGGCATCGACATCATCTGGATCAACCCCCGCTGACTGATAAGCCTCGGTCGCCGATTCAATCAGCATATCTGAAGCATCTCGATCCCAATGTTCACCAAAGGTCGTGCAACCCATACCGACTATCGCTACCTGATCTTTAATTCCGTTACTAGCCATGATTTATACCCCTAGCGCTGAGGACGCGCTTTCCAGAAATAGTTGTGGACTCCCTGACCGGTATAAAACCGGCGGAAGGTCATTTCAAGTCGATTACCGATCTTCACTGCAGCTGGGTCAGCATCGGTTAATTCGCAAGCAAGCCGACCACCAACATCAAAATCTGCCACCGTCGAAATCACCGGTGGCTGCAAGCTATACGCCAGGTGATCCAGCGTAAAGGTGGTGACTTTACAGGGCTCATCGGCAAAACGTTCTTCTTTCATTTTGTCTATCGATCGACATTTAACACAGGCCCGCTGGGGTGGCAGATGACCCTGACCACATTCACACCGCGAACCATAAAAGCTGTACTTCCAGCGCTCATGGCGCCTCATTATGGGAGCCGCTGGTCGATCAGGATCCGGCCGCCGAGGCGGCTCAAAAGGCAATACACCGCGCCATTTTAAATACGTATTGTAGGCTAACTCGTTGTTGGCAGACGCCAGCCAATGTTGCACCGAGCGTTTCGGTTTAGCCTGATTTATCTTGTCAGTAACTTCCAGCACCACCGCATCGCAGCCGTCAGCCGTCGAAAGCACCAGGATTTTATCCCCCGCTTGAGCAGTATCAAGGGTGTTGGCCAGCACCATTCCAGCATGTGCAGCACCACATCGGCCGAGATTATCCGCCAGCATATTTGCCACTTGCTCGGATTTAAGACCCAGAGCACGGGGAATACCGGCAACATCGCGCTTGTTGGTAGCATCGAGAATCACGCTTGTCAGTTGGTCCGGTGCAACATTCGCAGCGCTCAAAGCCCGTTGGGCGGTATCCAGGCTAATCGGCCCGAGCACTTCTATGCCAAAACGCTCCTCCCACTGGCGGGCGAACTGGTCGCCGGGCAAACGCCACACGTCCAGCACTTCTGTGGTGCTTGAGGCCTGCCCCAGAACTCTGGCAATAGCCTGATCATCCGGTCCAGTGATAAAGGCCACCGCACCATCTCCGCTTTCCCGCTCCCTGGCACCGCCAGGGCCGCCAACCACCACATCGCTGAGGCATACCAAAGCCGTTTTACCCGCCGCACCCAAATCCGTACCCAGCAGCAGAGCACCCAGACCCATGCGGGTGTTACCGCCCAGCTCCATGGAACGTACCGACGTCGGTAAATCCAGCGCCACGGTGATCGCCGCAGCATTGAGCTTTTCTGCGTAGGGTGGGCTGGTGGTGGCAAAAACCAGGGTATCTATTGGGCCAGCGCCAGAATTTGTATCAAACATACGGGTTACTTCGCGGCCCGCTTCTACTGCCATGGATACTGAATCTTCATCATAACTGGCGACAGCTCGCTCGCCTTTACCGCCACCACCAATCGCCTGACGGCTAAGCCGGTAATACGGCACATAGGCCCCATAACCAAGAATTCCTGACACGTTTATTCCCCCTTGCCTTCGTTAAAATTTGATACCACTCTCTCATCCTCTCTCATCTTCTCTCATAAAAATACCGCCCTGGCCAAAACACCAAATAGCGGGCAGCGCTCAACATGCATCATAGATCAGTATGGGCAGTTTTTCGACATGTCATCAAGACCGACTCAGGACATCGACTAGCATTCATTGGCATTGAATTTTTAATGGCCTTTCTTATCTGGTCCAATATTCAGTGGCTAAATTAGCGCGACGTAAAACAGTTGCCCCCTTATATTGATCCGTTAAACTGAGCAACGATCCCAACCGAGCCCAAGGCTAATCATGCTATTTATCCTGAGAGACGCTGTCGGTAATCTGCTCACTAAAGATTTGCTGTGGGCGAGCGACTGTGCGGTGACCGAGTTATTTAGAACCCCCCACAAAGACGTCGCACTCAACCAGCTATTCGAAATTAACGCTGGTGATGTCGAATTACGCGCACAAATTGTCGCCTGCGAAGTAGATAATAAAAACCGACCCATAATTTCCAGATCTGCCCTTGCCAGTAATCAAGCTCGTTCTGACCCTCAGTCCGCTGCCCAACCCTAACTTAAGGAAGCAAATTTGTCCTCGCTCGGTAAACGCCTGTCAGTTCTAGCCAGGCCAGATAATCATTCGCTCCTGGCGGGTATCAGGCGGGGCATCGAAAAAGAGAGCCTGCGGGTAACGCCAGAAGGGCAGCTATCTCAAAGCCCCCATCCTAAAGCGCTAGGCTCAACCCTGACTCACCCCAGTATCACCACGGATTTTTCTGAAGCCCTGCTGGAATTCATTACCCCGCCGTTAAATTCAGTGCCAGAGGTCTTAGAGGTACTGGATAATATCCACCGCTTTACCTACCGCAATATCGGAGACGAACTGCTTTGGGTGAACAGCATGCCCTGCGTATT
>CALLDA010000229.1 GCA_937998635.1 uncultured Pseudomonadales bacterium | reverse complement strand
TGCGAAACCGACGATTGCATAGAGTTGGTGGTCGTCGATCCGAGCCTTGATTACCCCCTTCGAGCAGTGGAGATGGCCAGTAGCAAACGTGTGATCCGCTGTATTGGCGCTCAATCTGAGATTCAGGCGGCGATTGACAAGTTATACGACGGCAAGCAAGCAAGCGCCTCAGGTTCGGGTGATGTCGATTCAAGCCCAGATTATGATGTCGAACAGCTCCGTGATATGGCCAGTGAAGCCCCGGTTATTCGCCTGGTGAATCTGATTATTCAGCGCGCCGTTGATGGTCGGGCATCGGATATTCATGTCGAACCCTTTGAAAACATACTCAAGATACGTTATCGCATCGATGGTGTTTTGCGGGACGAAGCTTCGCCAGCCCAGGCTATGGCCGCTGCGGTAATCTCGCGTATCAAAATCATGGCGGACCTCGATATTGCCGAACGCCGCCTGCCTCAGGATGGCCGTATTAACCTGCGCATGCAGGGCCAGGAGTTTGACGTTCGGGTTTCTACGGTGCCGACCATGTATGGCGAAAGCCTGGTGATGCGTTTATTGCAGCGGGAGGCGGTGACGCTTGATTTTGCCAGTCTGGGCGTCGGCGAGCTAGCTCAGCAGCAAGTGCAACGAGCCCTGGATATGCCCTACGGCATGATTATTGTCACTGGGCCAACCGGCAGCGGTAAAACCACCACCCTTTATACGGCGCTTAATAGCCTGAATACAGAACAACGTAAGGTCATTACCGTCGAAGATCCAGTGGAATACAACCTTGAAGGTATTAACCAGATTCAGGTTAATTCGGCCATTGGTCTTAACTTCGCCGGTGCCCTGCGGTCTATTGTGCGGCAGGATCCCGATGTCATCATGGTCGGCGAAATGCGCGACCTTGAGACCGCGAAAATCTGTGTGCAATCGGCACTCACTGGTCACCTGGTGCTGTCTACCTTGCATACCAATGATGCAGCAGGCAGCATCACCCGGCTCATGGAAATGGGTATCGAGGATTATTTGCTCAACTCGACCCTTAATCTAGTCATTGCCCAGCGACTGGTGCGTAAAATATGCCTTGCCTGTCGAGAGCCCTACCTTGCCAATGAAGGTCAAATCAAAGAATTCCACCTTCAGGAGCTTGGCGGCGCTGAGGAGATACAACTCTATCGCGCCAGGGGATGTGAGCAATGCGGAGGCACGGGTTATCGCGGCAGGTTGAGCATTACCGAATTATTGTCCATCACAGATACCATCCGGGATTTGATTCTGGCTCATGCTTCGGGGGTAGAAATCGAAAAAGCCGCACGGGCCGATGGTATGAAAACTATGTTTGAAGATGGCTGCCTCAAAGCCTTGCAAGGTGTGACGACGCTTGATGAGATTGTCCGCGTGACACAGGACAGCTAGCTTAAAGAATTTAATTCAAACACTGCATGTTTTAGTACCCCGACGGGTTAAAGGAATTTAGTGTGGCCTCATTTGATTATCGAGCGGTCAGCCCACAGGGTGAGGTTAAAACCGGACAAATGGCCGGCGCCAATAAAGAAGAAGTGGCCGCTCGTCTACAGGACATGGGTTTTATCCCCATGTCGGTACAGCCGGGCAAGGGCGTAGTCGGTGACAAAGTACCGTCTCAGTTCAAGTTATCTAAACGACGATTATCGCGCACAGATATCGCTGATTTCACTCGTCAGCTATCGATTCTGGTCGGCGCAGGTTTACAGCTCGACCGAGCCCTGGCGGTTATCCTCAAGGTTGCCAGTGAACCTTTATTGATCGAGCTGGTAGAGAACCTGCAAACCGAAGTCAGAGGCGGGGCGCCACTTTCTACGGCCCTGTTGCAACGCCCCGACCTGTTCCCGGCGTTTTATATTAATTTAATTAAAGCGGCGGAAATGTCCGGTAATTTGTCTCATAGCCTCGATGAGATTTCCCTGTTTATTGAAAAAAGCCAGGCGCTGAGAGAAAAACTGGTATCGGCGATGGTTTACCCCGCCGTGCTGGTATTTGTTACCTTGTTGTCACTGACACTGATTATGCTTTTCGTGCTGCCGGAGTTTTCGCAATTGTTTGAGGACATGAATGCGCCGCTGCCAGCGTCCACCGCATTTGTTTTAGGCATAACCGATTTTGTTAGCGACTACTGGTTGGTTATTGTCGGGATTATCGCTGTGGCCAGCGTCTATTTTCAGCAGAAAAGCAAAGATCCCGAATGGCTATACAATAAAGATTACAAGTTGCTCACCGGGCGAATTACCGGTGATTTAGTCAAGAAAATAAATATGGCCCTGTTTAGTCGTACCCTTGGGACCTTGCTAAACGGTGGTGTGCCTCTGTTATCAGCGCTCGGTATCGCCAAAGAGAGCCTGCGTAATCGCGTACTCAAAGCCAAGCTGGAGGCTGTCACCGCGAGCCTCAAGGATGGTAGCGGGCTGGCCGAACCATTGATCGAAACGGCAGTGTTTCCTGAGTTTGCCCTGCAAATGATCCAGGTCGGCGAGGAGACTGGCAATCTGGATGAGATGTTGATTCGGGTTGCCGATATTTATGATCACGAGGTGTCCACGTCCACAGAGCGGATGTTATCGATACTGGAGCCAGTGATGATTATTGGTCTGGGGGTGGTTATCGGCGGTATTATTATGTCAATTCTGGTAGCTATTTTGGGTATCAATGATTTGCCCATGTAATTAAAAAAGTGGCGCTGCCCTTATACGTGGTGTGTGGTAAGTGGTATCGGGTTTCTGCTTAGCTCCCTGATTGGCGGGTCTTGTCGTATACACTTATGCTTATGCAGGACAATTAGTAACAAGGAATTTTGAATATGAAAAGTACCAATAAAGGTTTTACCCTGCTGGAGTTGTTAGTGGTTCTAGTGATACTGGGCTTATTGGCCAGCCTCGTGGGGCCGCAGGTGATCAAGCAGATTGGTGGCTCTAAAACTAAAACAGCTGCTCTACAAATTGAAGAATTTGGCACTGCGCTCGACCTGTTTCATCTTGAAGTGGGCCGCTACCCGACCACGAGCGAAGGCATGGAGGCGCTGATTCAAAAACCCTCGTCAGCACGTTTCTGG
>CALLDA010000228.1 GCA_937998635.1 uncultured Pseudomonadales bacterium | reverse complement strand
GGTTTAAAAGGTGATACTGCTCAGGGAGGCACCAAACCAGCCACCTTGAGTACCGGCGCAGTGGTGAAAGTACCGTTGTTCCTGAATCGGGGGGAAGTGGTTCGTGTCGATACGCGCACTGGCGAATACCTGAGCCGAGCTAAAGATTAGCTTGGCTATACCCCAGGCAAAGTTTCGATCTTCCGGCGGGGCTATTCATGGATAATCTCTGGCAGCCATCAGCCACCAGAGCAACATTGCAACGACGCGCGGCTCTACTGGCTGAGGTGCGGGCTTTTTTTTTACCCGGAGTGTGCTTGAAATAGATGTGCCGGTACTGGGTCTGACCGGTGCTAGCGATGTCCATATCGATTGTCCACGCCTGGCAGAACCGGGTCTCGGTTATCTGCAAAGTTCACCCGAATATTTTATGAAACGGCTTCTGGCGGCTGGCTCAGGCTCGATTTATTGCCTGGGTAAAGCCTTTCGTCTGGGTGAATTGGGTGAGCGTCATTATCCAGAGTTCACTATGCTGGAATGGTATCGGGTAGGCTGGGATGAACACCGCCTTATGGACGAGGTGTTTGATCTGATCGCCGAAGTCGGAGCCCTTGATCATTCTCGCGGATACCTTAAAAAAACTTATCGAGAGTTATTCCAAAGCCAAACTGGTATTGATCCTCATACCTGCGGCTTAGCCGCGCTTCGAACTCTGGCAGGCGAAGTCGCTCAGCGTGATTTTGGTACGGAGGATCGCTCAACCTGTCTCGATTTAATCTTCAGTTTGCGTATCGAATCGGCGCTGCCGACGGGCGTGGTGTTTGTCTACGATTATCCGGCTTGTCAGGCGGCGCTGGCCAAAACCTTTGTCAATAGCGATGGTATTCACTGCGCCCGCCGCTTTGAAGTGTTTTTGGATGGCACCGAGCTGGGCAATGGCTACTATGAGCTCACCGACGCCGTGGAACTCCGAGATCGCTTTGCCGCCGATAATTCGCAGCGACGTCGCATCGGGAAAGGGGAAGTTGAACCGGATGAGCACTTACTGGCGGCAATGAGCGCCGGCTTGCCGCCCTGTGCGGGGGTGGCAATAGGCTTTGATCGTTTATTAATGAACTTACTTGGCGCAAGCAATATCAGTGCGGTATTGCCTTTTGTGGACCTTGTGCGCGACTAGAGTTGTTGCACCTGAAATTATAAAGACAGGACTTAGTCGCTGCGACAGCCTTCCAGACCATGATCCATTTTTTCTGCCGGGTCATCGTTACTGGTTGTGCCGACCACTTTACCTGGAACCCCGGCGACGATGGAGTGGGCTGGTACATCCTTCAATACCACGCTAGCCGCAGCAATTTTTGAGCCTTCGCCAATTTCGATATTGCCGAGGATGGTTGCTCCGGGGCCGATCAATACACCACGTCGCACTTTCGGATGGCGATCGCCGGTTTCTTTGCCGGTGCCGCCCAGAGTCACTGACTGCATAATAGATACGCAGTCTTCCACCACAGCCGTTTCGCCAATCACCAGAGCCGTCGCATGATCAAACATGATGCCCTTACCAATGGTCGCAGCAGGGTTGATATCGACGCCAAACACCACAGATATGCGGTTTTGCAGAACCAGAGCCAGAGATTGACGCTGATGTTGCCATAACCAGTGAGCTACCCGGAAAGCTGCCAGAGCATGGAAACCTTTATAGTACAGAAAAGGTGTTGAGAAATTGTGGCAGGCCGAATCCCGTTCAAAGTTGGCAATAATATCGCAGCGCACACTATCGATGATGCTGGGGTCATCGGTAAAGGCGTTATCAAATATTTCTCTTAGGAAGAGTGCCGGGGTGATATCGCTATGCAATTTATTAGCGAGATGGAAGCTCAGCGCCGAGCCAATATCCTGATGATTAAGAATAGTGGCGTGCAGAAAGCCAGCCAGCAAAGGCTCATCACCCACCGTAATAGTGATTTCCTCTATCAGCGTTTGCCACAGAGTTTCGTTGCACGGATTGCTTAAAGTATTCATGGGCGGATTATCGTCTTCGCGTGGTTAATTTTCCAGTGCTGCCCGGGCTACCGCCCAGACTACTACTCGAACTGCGCCATTATCAATCAATAATTTGGCAATTGCATTGGCGGTGCTGCCAGTGGTTAGCACGTCATCAACGATGGCAAATGATTTACCCTCAATCTGCTCGATGCGGGCCGAGCTATTTACAGCAAAGGCATTACGGAGGTTATGAAGCCGCTGCTCGCGATTAAGATGATGTTGTGCGCGAGTATAAGTTTTGCGCAGCACTAATTTGTCGTTGACGGGGATATTTAAGCGCTTACTTAAGCTTATCGCGAGTTCGTGGGCCTGATTAAAACCACGGCCAAAACGCCGCCGCCAATGTAGGGGCACCGGAATGATCATGTCGGGAGCGATAAGACCATGCTTGATGCATTTTTCAGTGTGTTGGCTTAATAGTTCGCCGAGCACCTTGCCTGCGACCAGGTCGCCTTTAAACTTGAAGGAGATCAGTAAATGGTCAATCGGTGCTTGATAGAGGTAGGGGATACGCGCGTGGGAGAAAAGGGTCTTGCCCTTTAAACAATTACCACAAATAAGAGAGCTGACATCAGGGTCGTCAGCCTGTGGGTTCGAGAAAGGCTCGCTACAAATATTGCAGTGGCGGCCGATGTCCGGCAGATCACTTTCACACAGGGCACAGAGATCCAGGCTGCGCATTGAATCGGATTTGCATAGTTTGCAATGGCCCGGCAGCAGCGTGTAGCTGAAACGGGTCGAAAATCGACGCCATGTGGTTTGCGGTGAGAGCTCGTTGTCAGTGATTTTGCATCCTTGCATTAGACTCTGGTTATAGGCCGTGGTAAATCTTGTATTAGCAACTGGTTAACCTATTATCGCAAATTGGGTTGACAGCGCTGTGCCCAGCTTTATCATTGCTCTGCCTTGTTTATAGCCCATTCTCGCCTGGGCTGCCTGGCGAGGCTTGCGGTTTTGTTTGTAATCTACTGCCCACGACCCATTATTTGTCAGCCATTATTTGTTAAGTACCACTTATCAAGCGCTGCTTATCAACCACAAGGATCTCCGAGAAAAACGACATGAGCCCCACACTTCGCAACGACTGGACAACCCAGCAAGTACAAGCCCTGTTTACCCAGCCTTTTAATGATCTGTTGTTTCAGGCGCAATCGGTGCACCGAGAACACTTTGATCCCAACGAGGTACAGATCAGCACGCTGCTGTCTATCAAGACCGGTGCCTGTCCTGAAGATTGTAAATACTGCCCTCAGGCGGGTATATACAACACCGGGCTTGAGAAGGAGAAGCTACTCCAAATAGAGCGTGTAATCAGCGAGGCTCAGGCGGCCAAAAACAGTGGTGCGACCCGTTTTTGTATGGGTGCCGCCTGGCGTTCTCCCAGCGAAAAAGATATGCCCCATGTCCTTGATATGGTCAAAGAGGTAAAAGCTCTGGGTCTGGAAACCTGTATGACCCTGGGTATGTTGACCGATCAGCAAGCACAGGGCCTGGCCGGTGCCGGGCTGGATTATTACAACCACAATCTGGATACCTCGCCGGAATATTATGGTGAAGTGATTACCACGCGCACTTATCAGGACCGGCTTGATACGCTCAGTAATGTCCGCGCGGCGGGGATGAAAGTCTGCTGTGGTGGTATCGTCGGCATGGGCGAAACCATGGCCGACCGCATTGGCCTGCTGGTGCAATTGGCTAACCTGCCTGAACATCCCGAGTCGGTGCCCATCAATATGTTGGTCAAGGTGACCGGTACGCCCCTCGAAAACGAAGCTGCACTGGAGCCTTTCGAGTTTATCCGCACCATCGCGGTGGCCCGGATTATTATGCCCAAATCACACGTTCGCTTATCCGCCGGACGGGAAGATATGAATGAGCAAATGCAGGCTCTGGCCTTCCATGCTGGCGCTAACTCAATTTTTTACGGTGAAAAACTCCTCACCACAGCTAATCCAGCCGCCAATAAAGATATGCAACTGTTTGCTCGCTTGGGTATTAAACCTGAGCAATACCATACTCACGCCGAAGCCGAAGAGGGGATGCAAGCGGTCGTTAACAAAGCTGCGAGCGATAAGTATTTTTATAATGCTGCCGGTTAAGGTCTTATCCGACTAGCCGCGCTTAAGCAGTCCTCCAGGAAGCGAAAAGATGGTTTCTCCTGATCGCGAGTTGCAGTTTGCCCTGGATACTCGGCGCGAAAACAGCCTGTATCGCCAGCGAAAAATCTTGCAGTCCGCCCAGGGTGCCCAGGTACAGGTCGACGGTCAGGCTTGTATCGGCTTTAGCAGTAACGACTACCTGGGCTTAGCCAACCACCCCGTGTTAATCGCCGCGTTTCAAGACGCTACAAATAAATACGGCGTTGGCAGCGGCGCTTCACACCTGGTCAGTGGTCATTCGGCGATTCATCAGGCCCTCGAACAAGAGCTGGCCGAATTTACCGGTCGTCCTCGCGCACTGCTGTTTTCAACAGGCTATATGGCCAATGTCGGCACCATTCGCGCCTTGAGCGATAGCGGTGATCTGATTGTGCAGGACCAACTTAACCATGCCTCATTACTCGACGGCGGCTTTTTAAGTCGCGCTGAATTTCAGCGTTACCCCCACCAGGACTTACCTACGGCGGATCAAATACTCAGCACCAGCACCAGCACCAGCACCAGCACCAAGCGCAAATTACTGGTTACCGACGGTGTATTTAGCATGGATGGTGATCTTGCCGACCGTCCCGCGCTGGCTGATATTGCCGATCGTCATGACGCATGGCTAATGGTCGATGACGCCCACGGTTTTGGAGTCCTCGGCGCAAACGGTCGCGGTATTGCAGAACATTTCGATATGAGCGTCGAGCAGGTACCGGTGTTGATCGGTACCCTGGGTAAAGCCTTCGGTACTTTCGGCGCCTTTGTTGCGGGTAGTGATGCGCTTATCGAAACACTTATACAATTCGGTCGCACCTATATCTACACCACGGCGCTGCCCCCTGCAGTAGCGGCGGCGACTCGTGTCGCGCTGACCCTGGTCGATAGCGAAAGCTGGCGTCGGCAAAAACTGCATCATTTGATAGCGCACTTTCAGGCCGGTGCCCGCCAGCTTGATATCCCTGTGCTCGAATCCGTCACCCCGATCCAGCCAGTGTTAATCCGCGATGACGAAAAAGTCATGGGCATCAGCGAGTATCTGCTCGACAAGAGTTTCTGGGTCGGGGCCATTCGACCACCCACGGTGCCCCGGGGCAGTGCGAGGTTGCGTATCGCCCTAAATGCCGAGCACGACGAAAGCGATATTGACCGTCTGCTCGATACCCTCGCCACTGCCGTGCGCGAATGCCGCTAGTTAGCGATGTATCTATGATTCATACCTA
>CALLDA010000227.1 GCA_937998635.1 uncultured Pseudomonadales bacterium | reverse complement strand
AGTACCCCGAGTGCCTTAGCGGTATAGAAGGCTCTAGCGTGCAAGGCCATGCTCGGATGCCATACGGCAGGGCTTTTTACAAAATTGACATCTTCAGCCAGGGTTTTTGACCAGGGGATAATGGCGGACTCAAAAGTGTAGCAATGGCTACAACCGTACCAGAAGACCTCGGTGGCCTCGATTTTGTCGGGTTTACTGGTGCGCACCGGCGTATCGAGCACCTCGTAATGGGTGCCAGCTACATATTTTTGTCCGGCGGCGCTATTTTCTGGACTGGTTTCGGTTGCAGCCAGGCTATTAAAAGCAGTAGCCATCATCACGATTGCTATGAAGGGCGTGAGCAATTTCAGCATGATCTATCCTTATCTGTGTGTTGATTACCTTGTTCAGAGACATTCTAGCAGCCTGATTATAGACCACAGCGCGTATCCAGGTTCCGATCGGTGGAGAACTTATTTCAGGGTGAGGCACGAGACAACTTTGTGAACAAAAAAGGCGGCTATGAGCCGCCTTTTCGTGCTTGCTTGACTGTTTGGCTCAGTGCAAGCCAGCAATGTAATTGGCCAGGGCATCGATTTCCTGATCATTCATTCGAGCCGCAACGCTGCGCATCACTTTCACCTCATCATTGTTTCGGGCGGTGGGGTCTTCAGCATCATGGGCACCGGTGCGGAAAGCGCGCAGTTGCCTGGCGATATATTGGGCATGCTGTCCACCCAGAGCTGGGTAACCAGCGGGTGTGTTGCCATTGCCTGCCGGTGAATGGCAACCGGTGCAGGCCGGTACGCCTGTTTCGAGGTTACCGGCACGATAGATTTTTTCGCCCAGTGTCAGTTGCTTGGCGTTGTCCTGAGATCCAGAGAGTTGCCTGGTTTGACTGGCGTAGTAGGCAGCTATGTCGGCGATATCCTGATCGCTTAAGGCACCGAGCATACCGGTCATTTCCGCGACGGGGCGTGCACCGGATTTTATATCTTGCAGCTGCTTGTCGAGGTATTTTTCACCCAGGCCAGCGAGTTTTGGGAAAGATCCTGCGGCACTATTTCCATCCGCACCATGACAAGCGCCACACATTGCAGTTTTTGTTTTGCCTGCATCTGCGTTCCCTTCAGCCAAGGCAAAGGGGGTGAGTAGAACAGCGATTAACACTACCGCGGTGTGCAAAGTCGTTTTCATCAGTGCGCTCATTTTGTAATTGGATTAGGGGTCATGCTGGCTGCCGATACCGAGCTCGGCTGAAAAAGCGGCGTCATTATATACCAAACCGGCTGCTGAATTTAAGGGTTATACTCGCGCCCTATGACAGAACCTATCGCCTTCACCAAAGCTCAGTTTATGCAAAGCGCACCAACCTTGGGGGAATGTCCCGATGATGTCGGTTCTGAGGTGGCCTTCGCAGGACGCTCAAACGCAGGTAAATCCAGCGCGATTAACGTGCTGACCCGACAGGGTAAGCTGGCACGTACAAGCAAGACGCCTGGCCGCACCCAGCTTATTAACTTTTTTTCTCTGACGGATAGTAGCCGTCTGGTGGATCTGCCGGGTTATGGTTATGCCAGGGTGCCGAAGGCGCTGAAGCAGCGCTGGGATCAACATTTGGCTGAATATCTACAGCAACGCCAGTCCCTGAAAGGTCTGGTTTTAGTGATGGATGTCCGTCACCCCCTACAAGATTTTGATAAGCAGATGTTGATGTGGGCCGCTGAAAGCACCATGCCGGTGCATATTTTGTTGACCAAAGCCGACAAACTTAAACGGGGCCCAGCGCTAAATACGGTGCAGATGGTCAGGCGAGAGTTGGACGGTAACCTTGCCGAGGCGGGTGTCACCGTACAGTTGTTTTCGGCACTCAAACGCACCGGTGTTGAAGAGCTGGAGAAGCACTTGTACGAATGGTATGACCAGGCACTAGCCTGATGGGTAAATCGTAGGCAAAAAAAACGGCGCGTAAAGCGCCGATAAGGTGTTCAGCCGGGAAGATACCTAGAGGGGGAGGATTGGCCCGGCTGTGCTTAAAAAAGGGATTAAGCATGTTAACGATTAGTCAGACCGGGCTGCCGGGACAAAGTTCACAAAATTACGACTTTTTTGAGAAAAAAATGTAAATTTCCAGAAATTCGATCTGCCCTTATTTCATTACGACTATAAAAATATCTGTTTATACTTATTCGCGCTCCTTTCAATGGGCTTCGTCCCAATTATCGCCAGTGCCGATGTCTACGATCAGTGGAGCATCCAGTTGAGCGGCGGTTTCCATGCGAACCTTCAGTCCCGCTTTCACCATCTCGATTTCGTCCAAAGGCACTTCTAGCACCAGTTCATCATGGACCTGCATAATCATCCGCGCCCCCAGTTGCTCCTCGCTTAACCAGCTATCAACGTTGATCATGGCTTTTTTGATGATGTCGGCAGCGCTACCCTGCATCGGTGCGTTAATGGCGGTGCGCTCAGCAGCCTGGCGTTGCATGCCATTACGGGCATTGATCTGGGGCAGATACAGGCGACGGCCATAGAGTGTTTCCACGTAACCCTGGTCAGCGGCTTTGACTTTGGTGGCGTCCATATACTCCCGCACACCCGGATAACGGCTGAAGTAGAGGTCGATATATTCCTGGGCCTGATTACGACCAATATTGAGTTGGCGACCTAAACCGAAGGCCGACATACCGTAAATCAGACCGAAGTTAATGGCTTTTGCATTTCGACGCTGCTCCATGGTGACAGATTCGAGAGCGGTGCCAAATACCTCGGCGGCGGTGGCGCTGTGGATGTCGAGATTTTGCTTGAAGGCCGCCAGCAAACCCTGATCACCTGACAAGTGGGCCATGATACGCAGCTCGATCTGGGAGTAATCTGCAGCCACCAGCTGGTGATCTTCAGGTGCAATAAAAGCCTGGCGAATACGTCTGCCTTCTTCCGTGCGGATAGGAATATTTTGCAAGTTTGGATCAGATGACGACAGGCGACCGGTGGCGGTGATGGCCTGATGATAAGAGGTATGAATGCGCCCGGTGCCGGGGTCGATCATGGTTGGCAGTTTGTCGGTGTAGGTCGATTTCAGCTTGCTCAGGCTGCGATGCTCAAGAATAACTTTGGGCAGGGGGTAGTCGAGGGCCAGTTCCTGTAACACTTCTTCGGCAGTCGAAGGTGCGCCCTTTGGGGTCTTTTTTATCACCGGCAGCGATAGTTCCTCGAAAAGTATCACTCCCAGTTGTTTGGGTGAGGCCAGGTTAAAGGCTTTGCCTGCCAGATCGTGGGCCTGTAATTCCAGTTCGGCCAGCCGTTTACCCAGCTCGGCGCTTTGGGTGTTGAGCAAGCCCTGGTCAACTTTGGCACCGTTGCGCTCTATCCGGGACAGTACCGGCACTAGAGGTATTTCAATATCCTGATAGACAGACTGTAGGGCGGCTTCCTGTTCCAGCATGCCGGAAAAAAACTGATGCAGGCGCAGGGTAATATCGGCATCTTCTGCGGCATAAGGGGCCGCCTCTTCGAGGGCGATTTGATTAAAGGTCAGCTGCCCAGCGCCTTTGCCAGCGATGTCGGTAAAGTGCA
>CALLDA010000226.1 GCA_937998635.1 uncultured Pseudomonadales bacterium | reverse complement strand
AAGGTGTCGGCAATTAGCCAGGCAATACCCAGCCCTTTCACGGCCCCCACGAAAACGGCCAAGGTCCAGAGTATCCGATAGGGGATAATTATTTTTGTACCAAACAGAAACTCGGCACAGCGTTCACCGTAATAGCTCCAACCAATAATCGTAGTGAAGGCGAATAGCGCCAGGACTACGGCAACAAACTTATCACCCCAAACCGGCACCACGCTGGCAAAAGCGGATGCAGTCATCGCTGCGCCCTGCTCCGTGCCTGTCCAGACATTGGTAACAATCAAGGTCAGGCCTGTGAGGGTACAAATAAATAGAGTATCAATGAAAGTACCGAGCATAGCGATACTACCCTGGCGCACAGGACTATCTGTCTTCGCAGCAGCGTGGGCAATGGGCGCACTACCCAGGCCCGCCTCGTTAGAAAATATCCCTCGTGCCACACCCATACGTATCGCCACCATAACCGCCGCGCCAGCAAAGCCCCCTTCCGCAGCCGTCGATGTAAAAGCACTGACCACTATTTGCTGCAAGGCCTGGGGGATCTCTCCTATATGAACCACCAGCACGACGCTGCAACCCAGTAAATAAGTCAGCGCCATCAGCGGCACCAGGCTTGATGCCACCCGGGCAATACTCCTTATTCCACCCAATAAAACCACGCCGACCAAAACTGCCATAACCCCGCCACTAAGCAACTCGGGGATATCAAATGATGATGCCAGCACCCGAGCCACTTCGCTGGCCTGAACAGTATTACCAATACCGAAACCGGCCAACATACCAAAAATTGCAAATAAGGTGCCTAACCAGAGCCAACGTTGGCCCAATCCACTTTTGATGTAATACATAGGGCCACCGACCTTGCGACCCAGGTCATCGGTTTCTCTATATTCAACGGCTAGCACAGCCTCGGCGTATTTTGTCGCCATACCCACCAGCGCGGTGCACCACATCCAGAACAACGCACCGGGGCCGCCGATGCCTATAGCGGTGGCCACGCCAGCAATATTGCCAGTTCCGATCGTCGCGGACAGGGAGGTCATCAGTGCAGAGAATGGAGATATGTCACCGTTATCATGGTGACCTTCGCCTTTGAGCAATTGCCGAAAACCAAAGCCCAGCTTTCTTATGGGCAAAAATCGCAGCCCCACGGTTAACCACAAGCCAGTCCCGAGAATAAGACCGAGCATCAGTGGACCCCAAACAACACCATTTATTTGACTAACAATCGTTTCCAACAATGGGCACTTCCCGTTTATTTTTATTGAATGCCAACGCCGTTAAGCCTGATTAAGCTTTAGCAAGCAGGTTTCTACCAACAGGTTTCCATGAGCAGATTTCTATTACCAACCTCATGTTAGCGAGCTTAGGAGGTCTGGGGTTTAAGAAAATTGCGCTGCGCTAATAGGCCAAAGATACCACCGGTGTGGAGAAAGACGATATCAGATTGCCCAGCAAATTCTCCCTGCCGGATTTTTTCTATCATTCCATGGAAAGCCTTGCCGGTGTATACCGGGTCCAAAATCAAGCCTTCCAATGCCGCTAGTTCACGAATGACCGTAAAAACCTGCTCGCTTGCCTGAGCATAACCTGGCCCGATAAAGCGGTCATCAACGAGGATGGGGATGGCTTGTGGATCAAGAGGGATGGAATACAGGCTCTGCCAGGCAACAATATCGGCCCGTACTTTATTTTGAAAATAATCTGCGCTATCACAAACCGCGATACCAAGCACCGTGGCATCAAGATTGTAAAGTGCTGCCCCGGCGCTTAAACCGGCTTGTGTACCACCCGAGCCGGTGGCATGAATAATGGTCTGAGGCTTAATGCCTGCGGCTTCAAAGTCATTTGTTAGTTCTGAAATGCAGTGGACATATCCCCAGACGCCAGTGCCATCGCTCGCACCAGTTGGAATTGAATAAACCTTATTGCCCTGCTCCTGATAATGCTGAGTCCAGCGCTCAAACAAAGCCGGTAAATGCCTCTGGAATTCCTTCTTGTCATAGCGGGAAATGTTTGCGCCTGCGAGATAATCGAGAAATAAATTGCCCTCTGGAATAACATTCTCTACGCCCGCCTCAACACCATCAACGCTGCCTTCGTTACGCAAAATCAAATGCACTTTGAGACCGAGCTGAGCACCGAGTAATGCGGTGGCTCGACAATGATTTGACTGCAGACCACCGCAGGTAATCAGCGTATCGCAGCCCTGCCTCAGAGCACGGGCCAGGGTGAATTCAAGCTTGCGGATTTTATTGCCACTAACTGCACAGTCAGTCAGGTCATCTCTTTTAACCCAGATTCTCGGTCCACCGAGTTGCTCGGAGAGCCGGTCAAGCGACTGTAAAGGCGTGGGCAAACGAGCCAGGGATAAACGAGGTGGGTAATCGATACTATCCATTAAACCTCTCATTGGGCTTTTTCGATGCCTTATAAATTATCCGCGGCTCATAATTTATAAGCCGCTGACAAGATAACCCGCTGTATTCGCTAACTCGCTATCGATGATATGGCCTTAATGGTGCCTTTAGGTAGCACCGCATGAATGGCAGC
>CALLDA010000225.1 GCA_937998635.1 uncultured Pseudomonadales bacterium | reverse complement strand
ATCGTAAACGGAGACATCCACCGCATCCGTGAATTTGCCAGTGTCTAGATCTACGGCTTTTGCCGTCACCGAAGCAAACTGCTCATCAATACTCAGGCCCGGCTTCAACAAACCGGCTGCGGCCAGAATATTGGTTTTTCGATCGAGATCCTTATTCGCTTGCTGAAGCGGGCGCAACAGCACCGCTGCGGCTGAGACAAAAACAGAACATACAATACAAAGTAAAAGCGCAACTTTAATGGTGTTGCCTAGCGATTCCTTATTGGCCACGAGCGAGCCTCCGTTTAACGTTAGCTTCTACCACAAAATGATCGATTAGCGGCGCGAATAAATTAGCGAACAAAATCGCCAACATCATGCCTTCCGGAAACGCCGGGTTAACCACGCGAATTAACACAACCATCACACCGATTAACGCACCAAACCAGTATTTGCCGGTATTAGTCATCGATGCGGACACTGGGTCAGTGGCCATGAATATCATACCAAAGGCGAAGCCACCGACCACCAGATGCCAGTGCCAGGGCAGGGCAAACATGGGATTGGTGTCAGAGCCAATGAGATTAAACAGGGTAGATAAACCAATCATACCGATCAAAACACCGCAAATGATTCGCCACGAGGCAATGCGGGTATAGAGCAATACTGCGCCACCGATAAAGATCGCCAGGGTTGAGACCTCGCCAACCGAACCCGCCATACGACCAAAAAAGGCATCCATCCAGGTCATTTGATTTTGCAGGGCCGCGAGACCATCACTGGCCACGACCGACAAGGCCGAGGCGCCGGTAAAACCGTCCACTGCCACCCAAACTGCATCGCCAGACATCTCAGCGGGGTAGGCAAAAAACACAAAGGCCCGCCCGGTAAGTGCCGGATTGAGAAAGTTCTTACCGGTACCACCGAAGATTTCTTTGCCGATAACAACGCCAAAACTAATGCCCATGGCCACCATCCAAAGGGGTAAATCAGGAGGGCAAATCAAGGCATAAAGAATAGAGGTAACAAAAAAACCTTCGTTGATTTCGTGGCCCCGGACCGTGGAAAAAACCACCTCCCAGAAACCGCCCACCACAAAGGTGACCACATAAATAGGCACAAAATAGACCGCACCGTACCAGAAGCAATCCCAGATACTGCTGGCATCATGCCCCGCCATCATGCTGATTAAGAATCCGCGCCAGCCTTCGACATCAACCATCCCAGCTGCAGCCATCGCACTATTGGCCTGAAAGCCCAGGTTGTACATACCGTAAAACATGGCAGGAAATGCCGCCAACCAGACGGTAATCATGACTCGCTTCAGGTCGATACCGTCACGAACGTGGGAACCGGTTTTAGTGACGCTGGACGGCGAATAAAATATCGTGTCGACGGCCTCGTAGAGCGCATACCACTTTTCGTATTTACCGCCTTTTTCGAAATGAGGCTCGATGCTATCGAGCAATTTTCTCAAAGCCATTACCGCTATCCCTCTTTCTCGATTCGTGTCAGGTTATCCCGCAGAATCGGGCCGTATTCATATTTGCCTACACAGACGTAAGTACACAGGGCCAGATCTTCTTCATCGAGTTCAAGGCAACCCAGGCGCTGTGCCATCTGAGTATCACCGACCACGATCGCCCGCAGCAATTGCGTCGGGAGAATATCCAGTGGCATCACCTGCTCGTAATTACCGAGGGGTACCATGGCCCGTTCGCTGCCGTTAGTGTTCGAGGTCATATCAAAGGATTTAGATTTGCTCAGGTTGGACAAATATATTGGTAACGAAGAATGTCGGTTAACGCCTGGAGACATATAACCCATGAACGCGCGATTAGTATCTTCTTTGATGACCGTGACCTGATTGTCATAGCGACCCAGGTAAGCCATGGCATCTGCGGCATTGTGCCCAGACAACACAGAGCCTGAAATCACTCTTGAATCATCGCTTTTTAGCTGCCCTGCAAGCATGCTATCAAGACTAGCGCCAACGCGCGTCCGCACTAACCTGGGTGATTCGACCTGGGGTCCCGCGAAGGCGATAACCCTTTCAGTTGGAATACGACCCGTCGTAAAAAACTGCCCAAAGGCTATAACGTCCTGATAGCCGATATGCCAAACCTGTTTTTCACCAACAATGGGGTCAAGAAAATGGATATGGGTGCCCACCAGTCCGGCTGGGTGGGGGCCATCAAATTCATGAACACTGACACCAGCTACGGCAGGCAGACCTGCATTGGGCGCTGTGCAGAGATTCACTGCACCTTCGGTCAGGCAGGTCAAAACTTTTAGTCCGTTTTGGAAATCAGCACTGCGCTCGGCAATCACCACCGCCGGATCTGCAGCCAGCGGATTAGTGTCGACAGCGGTAACAAATATGGATTGCGGCTTCGCATCGATTGCCGGCACTTTCGAATAAGGCCGGGTTCGCAGGCTAGCCCATAGGCCAGAAGCCAGCAGGCTCTCGACCGTTTTACTGCGATCCAGGCTCTCCAGCTGCGCTTCGGAGAAAGTTTCAAAGGTGTTTTCTTCGTCGCCCTCAAGCGTGATCACGACAGAGAGCAAGCGGCGGCGTTCGCCACGATTTATCGCCTTGACCACACCAGCGCCGGGAGCAGTAAAGCTCACTCCAGGGTTTCGTTTATCGGTAAACAAGACCTGGCCCAACTTAACTCGGTCACCTTCTTTAACCGCCATGGTTGGTTTCATGCCGACAAAGTCTGGACCCAGTACTGCAACTTCTTTAAGTACCGGACCATCGTAGATGGTTTGTTCGGGGGCACCTGAAATAGGCAAGTTCAATCCCTTACGGATCTTTATCATAGAAAGCATTCCCACGTTATTCCGACATCATTCCGAACCTATATCGGCGTTTATTGACAACACAAATTGACAACACATTCGCCTGCACCGGAGCAAAGTTACTGCTCGGTGTCTGACTTCCGGACGGCCGGAGCCATCCTGGGGAGGCACCAGTAGAACTACTCTAAATCAGCTGGTGCAAACGGGCCGAAATTATATAGAGATCAGAGCCGCTTGACTAGGAAAGACGGGCTACCATCTGTATGCAATTTGTATTGTCTGCAAAAAAACCAGTTAAAACCAACCCGCCACCTGGGTTTATCCTGCTTATCGATTGACTATTTCGCCAGCGGGAACATTCGCCAGTTAACCCCAGCCATTTGCTCCATACAACGCACGACCTGACAACTATAACCAAACTCATTATCGTACCAACAGTAGAGCACACAGGCATTGCCATCGACGATGGTGGCTCTTGAGTCAAACACGCACGCATGACGATCACCGACAAAATCGCTAGACACTGCCTCGCTCGACTTGGTGTAACCAATTTGTTGTTGCAGTGGCGAATGCAGTGCACTGCGACGCATAAATTCGTTGAGTTCTTCGACATTGGTTTCCCGACCCAACTGCAGGTTCAATATCGCCATGGATACATTTGGCGTCGGCACCCGTATGGCATTACCGGTCAATTTGCCGCCTAACTCAGGAATCGCTTTAGCCACCGCTTTGGCCGCACCTGTCTCGGTTAAGACCATATTGAGTGGCGCACTGCGACCACGGCGCTCACCTTTGTGATAATTATCGATGAGATTTTGGTCATTGGTGTAAGCGTGAACCGTTTCGACATGGCCGCTGTTAATACCATATTCGTCGAGCAGGGCTTTAAGCACCGGCACGATAGCATTAGTGGTACACGACGCCGCCGAAACGATTTTGCTCTCGGTGCTAATCTCGTGATGATTAATCCCATAAACAACATTGGGGATACTATCTTTACCCGGTGCAGTCAATATGACTTTTTCGGCACCGGGGCAATTAAGATGCCGGCTCAGACCCTCTTCTGTTCTCCATAGTCCGGTGTTATCCACCACGATGGCGTTATTAATGTTGTATTTTGTGTAATCGACTTGCTCTGGTGCATCGGCGTAAATAACCTGGATTTCGTTGCCGTTACAAACTAATTTATTTTCCTCGTCAATGACTCTGATCGTGCCTTTGAAAGGGCCATGCACAGAATCCCTACGCAGTAGGCTGGCGCGTTTTTTGAGATCGTCATCACTGCGGCCATCGCGCACCACAATAGCCCGCAAACGCAGTTGATCGCCACCGCCAGTTTTGGCGATGAGCAGGCGCGCCAATAGCCGCCCAATGCGGCCGAAACCGTAGAGCACAACATCTTGAGGAATCGGCAAAGGCTTACGGGTACTACCAATATCCTCACCCACCTGATCCTGTAAAAAAGCTTCCCTTGCTCGACCGTTAGCCTGCTCCTGATACTGAACCGTCAACTTGCCGATATCGATATGAGCGGGACCCAGGTCCATATCTGCTAGCGCTTCAATCATCGGAAAAGTTTCAAACTCAGACAGCTCATTCTGTTCAATTTGACGAACAAAGCGGTGCGCCTTCATTAAGTCTGTCACCGCCAGGTTGACCATGTTGCGGCCATAAATGTAGAGCGACACGTTCTTTTCTCTGTACAACTTACCAATGACCGGGATCATGGCTTCTGCAAGGGCTTCCCGGTCTTTCCAGTCTCTAAAAAAATCCGTGGGCTTAGGTCGTATCACTGATAATTACCTGCTTGTCGTTACAAGGTGGCTGTTTGAAGGGCGGCTATTATCGTGATTCGTCCCCCCTAGTGCAATAATAAGTCGAGACAATTACTGACCAGGATTACATATCGGCGCTATAGAGGGAAAAAAACCATTGATGCGACATTGTGAGTCACTGTCGTAATCAGACGATCATTTTGTTGTGAAACGATCACTGCCATCATGTCCTGCAGAGCGATAAGCTTACCGAACAGGCGTTAAAAACTCAGGTTATCGACTTCCCCGGTCAGGCTATTAGTGAGCAATAGCGGCTTCGAGGCCTGATCTTGAAGATGACCAAGTTGCCAAACCAGGATTTCAACGTTGCGGGCACTTTGATACAACTTCTGCTCGTTAAGCTGATCAAACATATAGGACTCAGCGCGATACTCGTAGGCATTGCGGATCATACCGTTCAAACCCGCCATCAAGGCCAGCACTCGGTCGCCACGAAAATTGCTATCCAGTGCCAGACGAAGTGCCTCTGTCCCCTCTGCAAAATCTAACTCGGCAAACCTGACTCGCCCGGTCGGGACAAACAACTGCTCGCTTCGCAACTCAATTGTCATGCCCGGGGTTTTCGATAACTCTGATGGATTGCGCCGATAGAGCTTTTTAGTCAAATCCTTTAGCAGGTTCTGAGTTTCCCGATAATGGGCATCGGCGACAAAATCAATATCCCCTTTGGCAAGGTTCTTAACTTTAAACTCCGAACCCCTAAAACCACCGCTGCTACAAGCACCCATCAAACTAACAGTGATCAATGCTAACGCGCCGAACACAATGAACTTTGTGATTTTCATAGAACGACTTACTAGCACCTTTAAAATAGGCTCTTCGGCAATAATTTTTTCAACTTCATATTCAGCGACTTTAAGCCTTCGACCGTAAACTTTGTGACCTTGCCTATCCGGGCCGTTACAATAGCGTATTTTTCAGCCCAGGCGCTCTATGTCCTCTGCTATTTCTAGTTCTACTTCCCTGGCAAATTTGTCAGTAAATCCCGCCACCAAACCCGGCGACCGACGTCAGTGGAGTGGGCTCGATGGCGCTGCCGGAACCCTGGCTATGATAACTGCGGCTGAAGCCCACGACGGCTTAACCATTATTCTGGCTAACTCGGCAAGGTCTGCAGCGACCCTGGAAAATGAATTTAGCTTTTTTAGTGCCAATAATATTTGCCAAGATGATTCTGGAGACACAAACGGCTCCCTTCCCGTCCTGCACTTCCCCGACTGGGAAACCCTGCCCTACGACCTGTTCTCCCCCCACCAGGACATTATCTCAGAACGGCTGGCGACCCTCTATCGTTTACCTGGTTTAGCTAAAGGCATATTGGTGGTACCCATCACCACCGCGATGCACCGTCTGGCACCGCCTGAATTTGTGGCCGGCAATAGCTTCATCTACAAGGTCGGTGGCAGCCTCGACATCAACGCCCTGCGCCAGCAGCTACAGTTAGCCGGTTATCGCAATGTTGATACTGTTAGCGAACACGGCGAGTATGCGGTACGCGGTGCCTTGATAGACGTTTTCCCCATGGGTTCAAAATTACCGATTCGCATCGATTTATTTGGCGATGAAATTGAAACCCTGCGCAGTTTTGACCCCGAAACCCAGCGCACCGCGGAAAAAGTCTCCTCGATTGATCTGCTTCCCGGCAGGGAATTTCCTCACAATACCGACGGCATCAAACGCTTTTTGGACAGTTGGCATGATCAGTTTGATGTCGACCCTCGCGCCTGCCAGATTTATCAGGACATTAAGGCAGGCATGCTGCCCAATGGTATCGAATATTATCTGCCGCTGTTTTTTGACCGCTGCGCCACCCTGTTCGACTACTTACCTGGCAACACATTGGTCTTTGCCGAAGCAGGTATCAACGAAGCCGCACAGAACTTTTGGCATGAAACCAATGAACGCTACACCGAGTACGGCGTTGACCCTACCCGACCCCTGTTAAAGCCGAGACAGGTTTTTGTGCCCGTCGAAGAATGGTTCTCAGCCCTGGGCAAATTCCCGCGCACTGACCTGCAATCCCTGCCCGCCGACCCAGCCCCTGCCCAAGCCCAGTGTTTCGCCAGCAGCTCCCTGCCCGACATCAGTATTGATGCCAAGGCAGAACAACCTCTGGCCAAACTTGAGCAATACCTACTCAAGCATCCAGGTAAGGTGCTGATATGTGCCGAATCAGCAGGCCGCCGTGAAGTATTACTGGAGTTATTAGCGACAATTAAAGTGGTGCCGGAGGCTGTCGCTTCCTGGGCCGAGTTTATGGCTGCCGATGCTGGTGCTGAAAATAGCGCCAGGAAAGCCGTCTATATCTGTGTATTCGCACTCGAACGTGGCCTCGAAATCGACCAGGCATCCCTGAGTCTGATCAGTGAAACCGAGCTGTTTGGTCAACAGATTTTGCAACGACGTCGGCGACATCGCTCTCAGGACAATAGCGACCAGGTCATCAAGAATCTCACCGAACTGCAATTGGGCGCAGCGGTCGTGCATATTGATCACGGGGTGGGTCGTTATCAGGGCCTAAAGATCATCGATGTTGGCGAGGAGCCCCAGGAGTTCCTAACCCTCGCCTACGCGGATGGTGCCAAACTTTATGTCCCCGTCGCCAACCTTCACCTGATCAGTCGCTATAGTGCTGGCAACGATGAGCACGCCCCGCTGCACCGGCTGGGTAGCGAACAGTGGCAAAAAGCCCGGGACAAAGCCGCCCGACAAATTCGTGATACCGCGGCAGAGCTATTAGGGATTTACGCCAAACGCGCTGCCAACAAAGGCTTTAAATACGAAGTTGCTCTGGACGACTACCGGGCTTTTAGTGCCGAATTCCCTTTCGAGGAAACTCCCGATCAAATCGATGCCATCACAGCAGTACGCGACGATATGGCCGGCGAACAACCAATGGACAGATTGATCTGTGGCGATGTCGGCTTTGGTAAAACCGAAGTCGCGATGCGCGCTGCCTTTCTGGCGGTGGCCAATAGCAGGCAGGTGGTTATCCTGGTGCCCACCACCCTGTTAGCGCAACAACACTACGATAACTTTCTGGATCGCTTTGCCAACTGGCCTGTTAACATTGATGTTATCTCCCGCTTTAAAACTGGCAAAGAGCAAAATAGTGTTGTCGACAAAGTAAATAAGGGCGAAATCGATATCCTGATCGGCACCCATAAACTCCTCAACCAACAAATCGATTACCCCAATCTGGGTTTGTTGGTCATCGATGAAGAACATCGTTTTGGCGTTAATCAAAAGGAAAAGCTCAAAGCTCTGCGCAGCGAAGTCGATATCCTGACCCTTACCGCCACGCCCATTCCCCGCACCCTGAATATGGCCATGGGCAGCCTTCGTGACCTATCCATTATCGCCACCCCACCGGCTCGGCGTTTATCGGTGAAAACCTTTGTCCATCAAAGCGACAAACGCATGGTTCACGAGGCGATTTTGCGCGAGCTACTGCGCGGCGGGCAAGTATATTTTTTGCATAACGATGTTAAAAGTATTGATCGAGCCGCAACAGAGCTAGCCGAACTGGTACCCGATGCCCGTATCGCCATCGCCCATGGTCAAATGCGCGAGCGTGATCTGGAAAAGGTCATGACCGATTTTTACCACCAACGCAGCAATATTCTGGTTTGCTCGACCATCATCGAAACCGGCATCGATGTGCCCACGGCCAATACCATCATTATCAACCGTGCCGATAAACTCGGCCTCGCTCAGCTGCATCAATTGCGCGGTCGGGTCGGCCGCTCCCATCACCAGGCCTATGCGTATTTACTCACCCCACCGCCCAAGCAAATGTCTACTGATGCTCACAAGCGCCTGGAAGCCATTGCTGCAGCCGATCATCTCGGCTCGGGCTTCACGCTGGCCACCCATGATCTGGAAATTCGTGGCGCCGGAGAATTGCTCGGCGACGGCCAGAGTGGTCATATTCACAGTATCGGCTTTTCACTCTATATGGAGTTGTTAGAGCGGGCCGTCGATGCGGTTCGCAAAGGCGAGACACTCGAAGTCGATGCCAGCTTACGCGCCAGCGCTGAGGTAAATCTAAATATTCCCGCGCTGATTCCCGAAGATTATGTACCGGATATTCACAACCGCCTGATTCTCTACAAGCGCATCGGCAATACCACCAGCGCCGGCCAGATAAGAGAACTCCAGGTCGAGATGATCGACCGCTTTGGCCTCTTGCCAGACTATGTGAAAAACCTTTTCGAGGTTACGGCGCTTAGACAACGAATAGAAAAACTGGGTATTAGTCGTCTCGACGCCGGGCCTGCCGGAGGTAAGATTGAGTTCCGCAAACAAACCACTATCGAACCGATGACCATCGTCGAGATGGTGCAAGGCTATCCCGATATTTATCGATTACAGGGTGCCACCGAACTCAAATTTAAATACGATATGTTTAGCGCTGAAGATCGCCTCGAAGTAGTTTCAGAAGTACTCGATCAATTGACGCCCCAACAACAGCAGGTTGCATAATGCCGTTTCTCAAATACATTCCTGCCAAAACGAATCTATTGGTCGCGCTCCTGGCCCCCGTCTTATTCCTGTTATCAAATTTTGTTTACGCCCAAAAATGGTACCAGGTAGAAGTGCTTGTTTTTACCCAAAGCGATAGCTTCGGCGCCGAGACATCGCTACCCGAAGCAAAACTCAAATACCCCTTGAACTGGGTCGAACTCGCTGCCGCCGGGAGCAATAACAAATTCACCGTAGTTAATAAAACTGGACGGCGCTTAAACCCTGACGCTTACACGTTGAATAGCACGGGGGTCTATAAAGTGCTCTACCATCAGGCCTGGCGACAGCCCGGCATCAGTCCACGCAATGCTCCCTGGCTGATCGTCAGTGGTGGCAAGACTCTCGGGGATCATCGTGAGCTAGAAGGCAGTATCCGATTGCATTTATCAAGTTATTTACACCTGGAGACCAATCTTTGGTTGATGAGCCCAGTAAACAATACTTCAAGACCAGACTTTCGATCAAAACATCTAAGCACTGACCGTGTGCCGATATCACCGTTACGTGCTAAAGGCGGTCAATCTTCGGGGGCTTTCGGAGGCGGCTCCTATGGCCTAAGCGGATCAACGAGAGGCCCAGCAATTGAACTCAGTCGTATTGATACTCTTCGCCAATCGGAACGTTTACAGCTCGGCAAAACCCATTATATTGATCATCCAAAGATGGGAGTCCTGATTAAAGTGGTGCGCGCCAAGGCTCCCGGTGCAGCGGCGACTGCAGTAGATAATCCGCCCGCTCCCGCCACTGCTTCACCATCCCCGCTTCAAACATCCCCGCGGCAGGATGCACCGGATACTCAAGCGCCCTAAGCCCGACACAGCAGAGCTACTAAGCCAACTTATTGCCGAGAACACGTCCAGCATGTTTGGGCACTGGCAATCTGCTGTGAGCTGCCAGAGCGGCATCAATACGCTCCCGGGTTAATGCCGGGAAGACCGCGCTTTTGCGTTTTTCCATATCCACATGCACCGCAAAACACTCGTTCATAGCTACCGGGTTAGCGTCTTCACCTTCGTACATGTAGTGGATATAGCGCATACGCTTATCATCACAATCGAGCAATTGAGTGGTAATACGCACCTCATCGCCATCGAAAACTTCACGCATATAATCGACATTAATGCCCAGGGTAAACATTGAGCTGTTCATCTTTGCCCGGTAATCCAGGCCGATATCGAGACTGTCATAAAAATTGTCAGTGGCTTTGTCAAAGGCGAGCACATAGAAGGCCAGGTTCATGTGACCGTTATAGTCCACCCATTCGGGTAGCACGGTCATTATTGTTTCCACCAGTTTGTCTTGCATAGCACTCACTCCTCTCCGCGTAAGGGTTATCGATTAAGCCCTGGAACTGGATCTCACTGCTTTCCTCTACGCTCATCAAAAAAACCCATCACATCGTGACGAAAGCCCGGCCAGTGGGCGTGATTGCCCTCGGCCTGACAAAACAATGTCCTCACCCCATCAACACATGCCTGGTATTCGACACAATCAGGATGAGCCTCTGAGACGCTCGTCTCACCGCACTGATTACAACTGGCCCACCAGGCTGCCACCTCACTGCCATAACCAGGAAAATGATTATCTCCCTGATTGTGCATCAACATAACGTTGGTCGGATCGGGACATTCATAGGCTGACATATCTTTGCCCTGCATGCCCATGGCACTGGGCGCAATCGCTGCCGGCGTGGCGCGCCGCTCTGCCATTACTGCGAGGGCATTAGACACCGTGCCGCCGTCTGAGTGACCGGTGTAATAAATTTTATCGGCGGCAATACACCATCTGGCCATGACCTCGCCGGGAATAGTCGCCAATTCACCCAGGGCTTTCATACCCAGGGGCACACTGGCTGCGTGAACCACGATATAACCCTGTTTGGTAGCCAGGCCCGTGAAGCCGATATACCGTTCTGATAGCTTCTCATTAAAACCTGAAGGCGCCCAGACCACTAATAAAGGATGGGCAAAATCTCCGCGATAGTTTGTTGGTGTCGTGACATTAAAGCGTATGTTGTTTTTAGAATGCAGGGTTTCATGGCTTGCCACTAGACCGGTGAGAGCCTGGCATTGCTCATCGGCCGCATAAGTCTCTGGATACATAAACACCTGAGCTTCAATATATTCACCGCTAAAGCTATAGGTAAAATACACATAGATCAGCACAGGAATAGCGATGGCCAGCATCAACACGTAGGTCATTTGCACCGCTGACAAACCACTACTGTAGCGTTGCTTATTGATAAACGCTTTCATCACCTGGTCTCTTCTTAATGTGATCTTTTCTTAATCCGGCCTTAGTTGGGGTAACGCGACGATATGGATTCAGTTCAGTTCAAAAAAACTTGTAGCCCATACACCAGGGCACAATAACGCGCAGTTTTACCGATCAGCATAGCCACCAGGCTGGGTAGCCAGGCTAACCTGAGCCAACCGGCGGCAAGACATAAGCCATCACCGATCAGCGGCACCCAGGACAACAACAAGATAGGGATACCCCAACGCCGCACCCTGGCCACAGCCAAAGATGAAGGCTCCTGATATTTACCTCGCCTGACTAGCGCTTGCTCAGACCAGCGACCCAGGCAATAGGTTGACATTCCACCCAGTGTGTTTGCCAGGCTGGCAACGCTTAGCAGTGCAACGAGGCTTATCTGGCTTTGATCGACCAACAGGAGCAGCAGCACTTCGGAACTACCCGGCAACACAGTAGCCGATAGAAAGCTACTTACAGCCAGGCCGGTCAATCCA